>JALUYN010000607.1 GCA_027012915.1 Cellvibrionaceae bacterium | reverse complement strand
ACAGCGCCTTGTGGCAGAGAGTCCGATCAATGCCAATCGCATTCTGAGCATTTGCTGGACCTCCGGTACTACCGGGGTGCCTAAAGGGGTGCCCCGTTCGCATAATATGTGGATGACGGTGGCGCGCAACTGCATTGAAGCGGGTGATTATGAGGCTGGCGATAGACTGTTGAACCCCTTTCCTCTGGTCAATATGGCTTCGGTGGGATCCTTTTTGTATCCATTCGTTTTGCTCGGTTGCAGTTTGGTATTACACCATCCATTTGATCCACCGGTGTTTTTGCAACAAATTCAGCAGGAAAAAATTAACTTCACAATTGTGCCACCAGCCATGCTCAACCAGTTGGCAAAGAACCAGACGCTTTGGTCGCAATTTGATTTCTCGGCATTGCGTTCTATCGGTTCCGGTTCTGCACCTCTTGCGCCCTGGATGATTGATACTTTTGACAATCAGTACGGCAAGAAAATCGTCAACTTTTACGGTTCTAACGAAGGTATCAACTTGTTTTCGAAACCAGAGGTAGCTGCGGATCCGGAAACTCGAGCCACCATGTTTCCGAGGTTCGGCGCAGACGGTATCGAATGGGATGCGAAGGCTGCTCGCACAATCGAAACCAGAGTGGTGTGCCCGCAAAGCGGTGTTGAAATCACTGACCCCGGTGTCGTCGGTGAATTGGTCGTCAAAGGTCCTACATTGTTTGACGGATATTACGCGACCAACAACGAGGACGTATTTACCGCCGACGGTTTTTTCCTTACGGGAGACCTTGTGGAAATCTGTGGCGAAGGCAATCGCTACTACCGTATTGCCGGGCGCAGTAAAGACATTATCAATCGCGGTGGAATGAAATTATCGCCGACGGAGATTGATGTTCTGCTTGAAGGTTTGCCTGGTTCGAAAGAGGCGGCTGTGTGTGCCTACCCGGATACGTTATTGGGCGAAAAAATCTGTGCCTGTATTGTGCCCGTGTCTGAAGATGAAGTACCGAGTCTCAATGATGTGGTGGCATTCCTAACCGATAAAGGCTTGGCAAAAATAAAAGTGCCTGAGCGTTTGGAAGTGTTTGATGCATTGCCACGCAATCCTTTGGGCAAGGTTCAGCGTTTTGTATTACAAGAGCAGGTTTCACAAATAGAAACTGCTTGAAACTAACAACAAGAGAGAGGGAAGCAGCGTGTCCGATGTATACGTTTTAGGTGGAAGCCAAACGGACTTTGCCCGCAATTGGGCCAGAGAAGGGCTCGATATCTACGACATGTTCAAAGAAACTTTGGACGATGCTCTGAAAGAAACGGGAATTTCACCCGATGAAATCGATGTCGGGCATGTCGGAAATTTCGTGGGCGATCTGTTTACCGGGCAAGGATTACTCGGGGGCTTCTTCGCGCAAGCTTATCCGGAAATGAACGGCGTCCCTACCACGCGACATGAAGCAGCTTGTGCGTCCGGGTCGATGGCATTACTGGGTGCCTATAAAGACGTCGCCTGTGGCGACTATCAGTTGGCCTGCGTACTGGGTCTTGAATACATGCGCAATGTTGATGGAAAAACCGGGGCTGAGTATTTGGGGGCTGCAACCTGGAAAGGCAAGGAAGCTCAGAACTGCGACTTTCCCTGGCCGTTTATGTTTAACCAGATTCTGGATGAATACGACCGTCGCCACGGTGTAAATACCGATCATTTGAAAATGATCTCGAAAATCAATTTTGATCACGGCCGCAAAAACCCCAACGCACAATCGCGCAAGTGGGACTTTCCGCCGGAATTCTACACCGACGACGATGCCGCCAATCCATCCATCGAAGGGCGTATCAGGCGATCAGATTGCGGCCAGATTACCGACGGTGCCGCTTGCGTATTCCTTGCAAGTGAAGCGGTAGCCAAAGATTATGCCGCTAAGCATGGACTTTCCTTAAAAGATATTCCTCGCATAAAAGGTTGGGGGCACAGCTCTTCTGCAATCGAATTGACCAAGAAATTTGAATTGAGCGCTGGCCAGCCATTGGTGTTCCCTCATGTTAATAAACTGATTACCGATGCTCTGAAGCGCGCAGGAATGAGTGAATTAACCCAGCTTGATGGGCTCGAAGTTCACGATTGCTTTTCTGTCACCGAGTATATGGTGATTGATCATTCGGGGTTGACCGCTCCGGGTGAGAGTTGGAAGGCCATTGAGGATGGACGAATTACTTTGGATGGCGATTTCCCAATCAATGCCAGTGGCGGTTTGATTGGTTTGGGGCATCCTGTTGGTGCCACCGGCGTGCGCATGGTACTGGATTGTTTTAAACAGGTGACCGGGCGTGCCGGTGATTACCAGATTGCGGGGGCTGAGAACATGGCTACCTTTAACCTCGGCGGCAGTACCACCACCTGCGCCAGCTTTATTGTAGGAATCAATTGATGAACCAGGCTTATATTTACGATGCCATTCGCACCCCTCGCGGTCGCGCCAAAGACAGTGGTGGTCTCTATGACCTGACACCTCTGGATCTGATGAAAACTCTGTACGATGCCATGGAGCAGCGCACAGGTATCGATAAGAACAAGGTGGAAGATGTCATTCTGGGGTGTGTCACCCAAGCGGTAGAGCAGGCTGCTAACGTGGCAAAGACCTCGTTGCTTTATGCCGGCTGGCCAGCCCATATTCCCGGTATTACCGTTAATCGCTTTTGTTCATCGGGTCTCGATGCCATTAACTTCGCGGCATTGAAAATCAATGCTGGACAGGCATCCATGGCCTTGGCCGGTGGCGTGGAAATGATGTCTCGCGTGCCTATGTTATCGGATAAGGCTTCTGTGTTTGCCGACCCGCAGTTGGCGACCCGCTGTCGTATGCTGATGATGGGCAGTGGCGCGGATCTGATTGCTTCCCAATACGATGTAAGCCGCGAAGAGGCGGATTGTATTGCGGCGTTGAGTCAGCAGCGCGCAGCCGCCGCACGCGACAATGGCTGGTTTACATCCATTATTCCGGTGGAAAACACCGTGAAAGGCATTACTGTTGAGCAGGATGAGTGTATTCGCGCACAAACTACCGTAGAGGGCTTGGCAGATATGGCGCCGTCCTTTGAAGGTCTCGGTGCGAAGGGGATAGATGCATTTCAGTTACAGGCCAATCCCGATCTCAACAGTATTAGTCATGTGCACACCGCAGGTAATTCTCCGGCTATGGCCGACGGGGCGGCTCTGGTGTTGGTTGGAGATGAGTCGGTGGGAGAAGCTTATGGAATCAAACCGCGCGCTAAAATTGTCGCGGCTACCAGTCTCTGTGACGATCCTCTAACCGTTATCTCTGGCTGTGCGGCGGCGACTCAGCAGTTGATGCAGCAGCAGGGCATAACCTCTGCGGATGTGGATTTGTTCGAGTTGCACGAAGCGTTTGCTGCGACCGTAGTGAAGTGCCAGCGGGATTTGGATATCAGTGAAGACAAACTGAATGTTAATGGTGGCGTGATTGCCCTGGGACATCCCATGGGGGCGACGGGTGCTGTGATGGCGGGTATGCTGCTCGATGAACTGGAGCGTCGTGATCAGCGTGTGGGTATCGTAGCTGCCAGCGGCGCTGCGGGTACCGGTACTGCTATGTTAATTGAGCGCTGCTGATTAACATCTGATATATAGGTTGTCGAAGTAGCTCTGCTACTCCGATACCCGGTGTAAACCAGTCCCAGATAGAATAAACCCAGATAGAATAAAAAAGGGGGCGGAGTAAACAACTTACTCCACCCCCCTTTTCGTTAGGGTATCAGCTGATTACGCTGCCCAGTTTTCCACTTGGTTGGGTTTCATCCAGCAGGCATGGAAACCCGGTGGCAGACGGCGCGGCAACTTGATACGCGCAACTGGTCCTTTGTTGATGTCCAGGGCATCAAATACTTGCAGCTCTTGCACCTTGGTTTTGGCGTTCCAGCAGAAGGTCACAAGATAGCCATGGTCTTCGCTCTTGGGGTTGTCCGCAGGTGCAAACCAGGGTTCGCTGTACCAGCAATCGTCGTGGCCGTCAGACCATTCGCCGACGCTTTCGCCTGTGTCGGTATTCATCTTGCGAATGCCGGTCCAGCGCAGGATATTGGGATCGTGGTCCACCAAGTAGGCCCACTTGGTATAGCGTCCGGTTTCCTGGCTGTTGTAGCTCGGGAATTCCACGTTGTGATCCGGATTGAGGCATTTTTCTACCGCTTCGCCGGTTTTCATATTCATGCGGTAGCTCCACAGACGGGCGTCCATCTGCAGACGTGCAATACGCTTGGCGGTAGCTTCTTCGTCGATGGTTCCGTCGTCCTTGATGCTTGGCATATAGCGGCAGGCAATCATGACCACTTCATCGCCTTCTTCCCAGCAGTTGATCACGTGATACAGGAAGCAGGATGAGAATTCGAACCAGCGAATGCTGTCGGAGGCACCAAAGCGCGGAATGACTCCAAAGCGAATGGGCAGCGATGAGTCAAAGCGGATCTTGTGGCGGCCGGCTTTCAGCGCATCGTGATCGTGATACACGGGTACATCGTGCAATATGGAGTAGTTCGCGCTGGCACCCATATCGTGCATCAGGCGACTGCCTGGCAGTTCAATGGGTACATGGTGAACCAACTTGCCTTCCTTGTTCACGACGCCGTAGCTCATGTAAGGCGCTTCGGTGAAGTAATCGAAGAACAGCAAATCGCCGGTGTGCTCGTCCACCTTGAAGTGCGCCGACATGCCTTTGCCTGGGCCGCTGACGTATTCGGGCGCGGCTTTGAGAGTATCCAGTGTCATCGGGTCGATAATGTAAGGAACGCCGGACAAGTACCAGCTGGCGACGGCTTTGCCACCATGACCAATAACGTCGGTATTGGCGGCATTGTTCATGGGCTTGCTATCGCTGTCTTTGTTGGAGTTCATGACGCCCCAGTACAGCTCTTCACCGGCTTCCTCGTTTTTCTTAAAGCCATCTGTGCGAACCCACTTGTTGCGATAAGTGAATTTACCGTCACGGAACAGGCCAGAGTGAATCATGCCCTCGCCATCAAAGTAGTGATGGGCGCCCTTGGGCTCAAATTGCTGATTGGGGCCATTGCGCAGGTAGACGCCGCTCAGGTCTTTGGGGATCTCCCCTTCGACCGGCAGATCATCCAGTTCCAGTTCGTCGGCAATGGGTGCAAAGGGGCCGGTTAACATCGGTCCATGGTTGTGCCCGAACGGGGCGTCTTCATCGGTAAACTTACTGTTCATCGTCCTCTCCCTATTTAACTTTTTATTGAGAATGGACTCAGTTTGCCTATGTGGGTCCACTAATGCAAGTAACATAAAATGGAAAATCTGCATTTTTATTCGGGGTATTGGCTTAGTTGCTGTTTTGATTGGGTTTTTTAGGTATTAAAATGCAAGTCATATGGGGTGGCGGTTGGAAGCGTTCTTTATGCGAAAACCAAGCCGCTGCGCGACAGCTGGGCCAATAGCGAGAGCGAAACCACGTTATCTTGACGAAAGCCAAGCCACGTCATCCTCGCGAAAGCGGTGATTTCCCCAAGGGGCCGCCAAATTGATGAGGTTCCCGCGTTCGCGGGAATGACGATACAAATTGGAATGAAGATAGGTTGATCAGGAGGGTGACGGTGCATGCAGAACACGATGGTTGTATCAATGCAGCGGGATTGGCGTACTATGGAACTCAAATCGTTTTGGAGCTAGTTGAATGGATCCTGTGACACAAGGGGTGGTTGGCGCCGCGTTTGCTCAAACTCGGGGTTCCCAAAAAATGTTGGCCAAGGCGGCAGTTATCGGCGCTCTTGCGGGTATGGCCCCGGATCTGGATGTGCTGATCCGCTCCGCCAGTGACCCTTTGTTCGCTCTGGAGTTTCACCGCCACTTTACTCATTCGTTGCTGTTTATTCCCTTTGGCGCGGCGCTGTGCGCAGCGGCTTTTTATTCCTTGCTGGGGGAGCGTTGGCAACTCAGCTTCTGGCAAATCTATGTCTGGAGTTTTATTGGCTACGCCACCCACGGTCTCTTGGACGGCTGCACGAGCTACGGCACCCAATTGCTGTGGCCGCTGACGAACTACCGCTTTTCCTGGGATATTGTTTCCGTAGTGGATCTGGCCTTCACGCTGCCATTGTTGGCGTTGGTGATATTGGCTGCACGGCGTCGATCACGTCGTTATCTGTGGGTGGCGATGACCTGGGGCGCCTGTTATCTGAGTCTCGGAGTTGTGCAGCATGAGCGAGCCATTGCCATAGGGGAGGAACTGCTGGCTGAGCGTGGTCACCACGCCATTCGTCTCGAGGCCAAGCCCAGTTTTACCAATCTCGCGGTGTGGAAACTGGTGTATGAGACCGAAGATCGTTTCTACGTCGATGCGGTCAAGCCTGGCTTGTTTGAGAACAAAGTCTGGCCCGGCAGTAGTATTGTCAAAGTGAATCTGGAAAAAGATTTTCGATGGCTGGATCTCGATTCTCAACAAGCCGAAGACGTGCGCCGCTTCGATTGGTTCTCGTCTGGCTATATTGCGATTGATCCTCAAGACCCCCTGAATATTGTGGACGTACGCTATTCCATGCTGCCGCACCAGATTTCGCCTCTGTGGGGTATACGTCTGTCGCCGGACGCGCAGCCCCACGAGCACGTGGATTACTATACGCAGCGAGAGGCACCGGGAAGTCGACTGCGGGATTTGGTGCAGATGATTTTTGAGTAGAGAACCGCAATTGAGATAAAAATGGCGGCTTTGCAAGCAACAGTTTCAAAAGGAGAAAATTTATGAGAACCCTGATTAAACACTTGTCCATATTCGTGGCGGCAGCGTTACTGTCGTCCACAGCGTCGGCGGAAGACCAGAAAACCAGCGTTCAACCGGTTACCGACAATATTTACATGCTGATGGGTAAGGGCGGTAACATAGGCGTGATGGTGGGCAAAGATGGCACCTTCGCCATTGACGACC
>JALUYN010000606.1 GCA_027012915.1 Cellvibrionaceae bacterium | reverse complement strand
TCGTTCAGAGGGTGGGCGGCTAGCCCGGAATGAGTGAGAACAACTTCATACAGAGCACCGTCGCTCATGGGAACAAAGGTAGCGCTGCCATAGACAGTTTCGAGCCAAGGCAGTCGATCGGACAGGCTGCGGCACAACTGCCAGACATCCAACGGCGCGGTATCACTGTATAGTGCGTGTACAGTCCGGGGCGCATTGCGCTCCAATTCCAGCGAATAGTAACGCCCCGCCAAGCGATCCAATCGATAGCCGGGCTTGAGGCCCAATCCCATCAGATTGCGATTCCATTTGAACAGCTTGGCGTCCATTTGCCATTGATCGCCACGTAATTCATAGCTAGATTCCAGACCAGTACTCGTTACCAGAGTGGTTCTGTAGTGTTGCTCGTCCAGCTGCTCAAAACTGATGGTAGCAATAGGTTTTTCCTCAAGAACTTCCTCATAATGAAAAACATCCCAGGCAACCAGTGCGACAACAACACCCAGACATACCAGTGAAAATCCCACCGATCCTTTTAACCAAGCAAGAAACCAACCACGTCGAAATAGCAATTTGACCGCCAACAGCGCACAGAGTACCGCCAGAGTAACAATGAGCGCTGCGAGGATATCGTAAACCATAGGATTTACCTGCTTAAGCCTCAGTGTGGCGCTGGACGAAACTGCGGATCAGTTGGCCGGAGAGTGTTCCCGCCGGTGGAATCAAAGGCAACTCGTCGAAGCGATACCAATTGGCTTCGGTAATCTCTACACCGTCCACCTCAATATCTCCAGATTCATACTCAGCGTGAAATCCAATCATTAACTGCCCAGGGAAAGGCCAGCTTTGACTACCAAAGTAGCGGATATCACCAACGTTAACACCCACCTCCTCTTTGACTTCTCTGCGCAGCGCTTGCTCAAGAGTTTCTCCGGCCTCGACAAATCCCGCCAATGCGCTGAAAAAACGAGCTGGAAATTGCGGATTGTGAGCCAGCAGACACTGATCTCCCCTTGTTACCACTGTAATAATGCAGGGTGACAAACGCGGATAGTACTCAGCCTCGCAAGGCTTGCAAATTTTGGCTCGTTCGTTGGGATGAGGTTCTGTCACGCTGCCGCAGCGACCACAGAATTGGTGATCTCTATCCCAACTAACGATCTGCAACGCTCTGGCTGCGACTTCGTAAAGCACCGGAGACATACCACCCAACAATAAACGCATCCCCTCCCAGGAATAGCCCATCACCTCGGCATTGTTGGTAATATCAACCGCATAACAGTGCTTGCCATCATAATCACCAAGAAACAGCGCCTGGGCTTCTGGCTGAGGATTAAGAAAGCGCCACTCTGACCCAGCGATTGGCTCCCAGGGCATTCCATCGGCGCTGCACAGCAGCTGGCCCGCACAAACGGGGACGTAGCAGCGCTCAGAATCGCCATCTTCGGGAACGACCCCGGGAACAAAAGTTTTTTCAAAGTTCATTAAGCGTCCTCAACCGGAGAAAAACCCAGAGCTTCAAGACTATCTTCGGCGATTGCCAATATGGAATCGTCCGCGTCTTTATCCGCTTGCAGTGCTTCCAGATAATATTCCAAGCCAATGATGGCATCGGCAAAAGTCTCAAGTAATTGTTGCATCGCCGCCATATGAGTACCCTCAATCAGGGTTTGCTCAACAAAGGCAATACAACTGCCCACAACCGTGGCAGCTCTGTTTAAATTGAGCACCACCAATCCACCTCTAACAGAGGTTAGCGTGGCGGGCACATTCTGAATATGACCACTGTCGTAGTTGGACTCGGAATAAGAATTCAAAGCCCGCTTAACAAGCGCCAAACCAGATTCAGCTTCTTGAATTACCAGCAGTTCCGCTTCGGCCAGTTGCGTCGATGCCACCACTTCTCTGCGCGCAAGTGAATTGGCAAGATTCAATTCCTCATCCGACAAATTGAGTTTCTCCAGGCCCGACACGGTGCTTTCAACATAAAGCAGGGCATCAGCCACCTCTAACAACTCTTTCTTGTCAGTGGGCTCAGCAGTGGCTTTCCAACCTTCGATTTTTATCAGTTCTTCTTTTAGCGTGTTACTGGCAGAGACGAGCCCCACTACAGCCAGTATGTCCGCAACTTTGGTCAGGGTTTCGATAAGTTCGTCATAATCAGCAAGACCACCCTCGCCCATCTGCGATGCGTTTTCGAGTATTTCCTTGGTAGTTCTAAGCTCATCCTTAAGTACCGTTGCCATGGATGACACGGTATTGGCACTCGGTCCTTTCAGCGCCTCGCGTTCACGGCGCAGTATTTCATCACTGTAATCAAAGGAATCAACCCCGAATGCTTCAAGCACTTTTTTGCCCTGTTCGCTGGGGGTCTCAGCCAATGCAACCAGATATACGAGAGAATTAACCATTTGCTCCGGTGCTGCGCCATCAAGCGCGGCCGGTCCCTGCTGGGGAATAATTTTTAGAATGCGATCAATACTGCTCAACAAGAGCTTGCGACTCTTGGTCAGCTCCATCTGTTCGGCTTTCATCGCTGCCAGAGCAGCACTCCCAACCCAGGTCATCATTCCTAAGCCACGTGCGCCGGAAAACACATCAAAGCGCATCAATGCGCGCTGCATCATGCCCAAAGCGCTCATGGGCTGTTTGTTTTGCAACAGATTCAACAAACCTACTTGATACATATGCCGCAGGCGCCTTGCCAGATGATCAAAATCATCAGGAATCGGACCGTTGTGAATAGTTTCAGCCGGTCTCACTGCAGTCTGTCCAACTTCAAAAAAATTAGATTCGGGGAGCAATGGCTGCTTACGCTGGTTGCGTAACTCATTGATATAAGGCACCAACAGCACCGGTAAGCTGCGGCGGGTTTGCTGAACATATTCCAGATAGCGCGGCAGGATAAAAAAAGCGTCGGTAATCACCGACAACAGAGATTCTGATGCTTCACCAGATTCACTGATACTGCGCGTTGCCTCCAAAATTTCTGAGGCCAGTGCTTCACCGCCTTCGAGCTGAATCAGCTTCAAGGTACCAGTAATCTGCTCAATCGCCGCGATGCACTGTTCCAAGGCCTCGGCGTCCTGTTGATTGGACACATACTGTTCCAGCTTTCCTGCCGCTTGCTCAATCGTGATTACCAGCTCATCACTGACGAGGTTCAGTGAATTCAAGTTCACAGACTCACTTTGCGTCACAACACCATCCTTTCCGTTTTTTATGCTCTGTCGGCAGCCGCCAGCTCCCCGACGCCTTTATATATACCGCTACTATAGCTGCGAGTACTGAAAATTTGTCTATACTCTCAAAAATATTCTGAAAAAGCACTTTGATCTCATTGAAAAGGTTGAATTTTTTTCAAATCGGAGTATTTTCGCCCTGCCGGTAAGGCGCGCTGATCAGGAGTTCAGTTGTGAGCTTCTGGAGATGTTTCGGCACCTAAAAACCACGCCAGAGCTCCAGGAACCCACTCGGCTTCCAGGATAGATGCGACACCAACGAGAACCCTGCAACGTCGCAAGCAAAGACGACACAAGGAACAGTTATGGAAAAAACGCTCACCAGTGCCTTTACACGAAATTTCCTCGGGCAGGCACCCGATTGGTACAAAAAATCCATCCTCGCCTTTTTGGTTCTCAACCCTATCCTGCTGTTCACTCTAGGACCATTTATTACCGGATGGCTGTTGATTGGCCAGTTTATCCTTACCCTGGCAATGGCACTCAAATGCTACCCCCTGCAGCCCGGCGGGCTACTGGCGATTGAAGCGGTGGTATTGGGCATGACCAGCCCCGAATCTGTATCGCACGAAGTTAAGGCCAATATCGAAGTGATTCTGCTGCTGATATTTATGGTAGCGGGCATCTATTTCATGAAGAACTTGCTGCTCTACGTATTCACCAAAATTTTGGTGAACATTCGCTCCAAGATGCTGCTGTCACTGCTGTTCTGTTCTGTATCTGCCGTACTCTCCGCGTTTTTGGACGCATTGACCGTAACGGCCGTACTGATCAGCGTATTCGTCGGCTTCTACACGGTCTATCACAAGATTGCCTCGGGCAGAAAGCATCACCACAACGACCACGATCACGGCGACGACTCCACCGTCATCGAATACCACCGTGAAGACCTCGATGGCTTCCGTAAATTTCTGCGCAGCCTGGTTATGCACGGCGCTGTAGGTACAGCTCTCGGCGGCGTCTGCACGCTGGTGGGCGAGCCTCAAAACCTGCTGATTGCGGAAAAAGCCAACTGGAATTTCATTGAGTTCTTCCTACAGATGGCCCCCATTACCATGCCGGTACTGGTCGCTGGACTCATCACCTGCATACTTCTCGAAAAGGCAAAAGTTTTTGGCTATGGCGCAGAGATTCCCGAGTCTGTTCGCCACGTGCTGGAAAACTTCGCCGAAAAAGAAGACGCCAAACGTACCAAACGCGAAAGCATGCAGCTGGCGGTACAAGCGGTAACCGCTATCTTGTTGGTTTTCTCTCTGGCCTTCCACGTTGCCGCTGTAGGTCTGGTTGGCTTGATGATTATCGTTATCCAGACCGCATTTAACGGTATCGTCGAAGAACACCAAATTGGCCACGCTTTCGAAGAGGCCCTGCCCTTTACCGCATTACTGGTCGTCTTCTTCGCCATTGTCGCGGTAATTCATGACCAACATCTGTTCCAGCCCATCATTACCGCTGTACTTGCCATGGATGAAGCCATTCAGCCCGCAATGTTCTTTATCGCCAACGGTGTGCTTTCCATGATCAGTGACAACGTATTTGTGGCGACGGTCTACATCAACGAAGTGAAAGCCGCGCTGGACGCTGGCACCATTAGTCTGGAGCAGTTCAACAAGCTCGCCATTGCCATCAACACCGGTACCAACCTGCCAAGCGTTGCTACCCCCAATGGCCAGGCTGCCTTCCTGTTCCTGTTGACCTCGGCACTGGCCCCTCTGATTCGACTTTCCTATGGCAAAATGGTGGTTATGGCACTGCCCTACACGATCGTTTTGAGTGCCGTAGGCCTGTTCTTTGTATCGACCGCCATCTAAGTATGGCAATCTCCCAAGGCTCTTGTAGCAGAGCCTTGGGAACCTTATCTCTCAGTGAAAAGTCTCACTTTCAAGCGCACAACCCCCTACCTCATTATTGCGCTGTTGGTTTCGGCCTGTACTCCGACGCAACACAGAGACATCACGGCGGATCAGACCATCGCGGTTATCACCGCGCCACACCCCCTGAGCTCATTCAATATCGCAAAAGCGCATTTCGAAGTCTCCAAATCCAGGCGCGACATCATGATGTTCCTGAGTTCCACAGCACGTATTCCTGACTGGATGGCCTATGTAGAAGGCGTCACTGTTGTCGATTACATCGACCACAATAACTATGTGATAAAGGTCCGTTTGGATTTACCCTGGCCTCTTCGGAACCGCGAACTGGTGGCTTGTGTAGAAACCAGCTTCCCGGACAGTGAAACCGTGATCAATATGCGTAACTGCCCAGATCGCGTACCCGCAGATTCAACCATAAGGGTTAAGGGTCTCGAAGCTCAATGGCGCCTGCACGCAATGTCTCGGGAGCTCACCCGTGTGGAATACAGCACCTGGGTCGATCTTGGAGGGCTCGTCCCTGCAACGGGCTTTAACCTGTTGCTAAAGAACACCACACAAAGCTCCCTGCAAAAGCTTCGCAATCTAATGCAAAGCTCACACGCCACTGCTGCCTACTAGCGCCCCGCTGCACGTATCAAACATCGATTTTCTTGCACTAGTCAGCGGGGTAATTGCGACCAAATAGGTCAGCATTTGGGCGCCTGATTAGGCACTTACACAGAAGTAGATATACATTATTTTTATTATTTAAAATAACGGCTTACAGGCTTGTCATCAGTCAAAAGCTATGTATAATTCCGTTCCTTCGGTGGGGTGGCTGAGTGGTCGAAAGCGGCGGTCTTGAAAACCGTTGAGGGTTTGTAGCCCTCCCAGGGTTCGAATCCCTGCCCCACCGCCATCATTGCAAGCCATCGTTAGGATCTACTAACGGTGGCTTTTTTATTTCTGCTGTTTTACCCCTTTTTTACCCCTTAAGGGTAAAATTCCACCGATTTAGCTCTTCAAAATCAGGCCCCTAAAATAGCGAAGGGATGCCCTATGGTTATTCTTTGCTGCTTCAGTGTTATCAATCTGGTCACGATCCGTACTTCTTACAGATCCCTTTCGCTTTAGCAGGCGAATGCCAGCGCTGTATTGACCGAGGCAAAGAGCCACTTCTTGAATATGGCAAGCAGATCTCTGAATATCTCCGTCGATCTCGTAAGGATAGAAAGAGTCAGGAAGACTCTGTTCGCTTATATCGCCTTGAGGTCGTCAACGCCTCACGCATGAAGGCGTCTAAGACTGGTCGTGAATACTCGACTCAACGACTGCCACAAGATGCAATTGAATCTATCTTGCTGGCTCGTAAAGCTGGTCTATCACTGAAGAAAACAGCAGCCAAGCTAGGGCTTGCTGTCAGTACAGTTAGCCGCTATCAGGCGTCACTGAGAGCTGAAGGCAGACTGTAGAAACACAAAATTAAAGAACTTTAAGCCGCGCTGTTAGCGGCTTTCAGTGGAGTTTGAGATAGCGGCCTGTAGGTAAGTACGGAAGACGAAAATAGTACAGGATCAAGCTATTCAATTCCTAGAAAATCATTGTATTCATGCTCACTTATACCTCGTAAACCATCAGGAAATCTGCACACCCGAATAATATCCTCTTCGCGTTCAGCGAGGCCGTCGACATAGCTAATATTCAAACTTATAACATCTTCAACATCTAGGCCCCTTCTGGCAGGGTCCATTATTGGCACGTTCATTACCTGCTCGTGGTCCCACTTCTCATGGCGATCATATCCACCGCCAACAAAAAAGCCGTCGGTACTTGAGTGAACATCTCCAACACTCAATTGAACGTTGGTAATTTTCGCGCCTTGATTATCTATGTAGAAATTGTAGTACGGGCCTCTATCATCCCGTGCCTCTCCAGCGTTTCTATAGATAAACA
>JALUYN010000605.1 GCA_027012915.1 Cellvibrionaceae bacterium | reverse complement strand
GTTACCATTCTCCATCAACAACTCCGCATAGCGTACCGTTAGCGGATGGTTTTCCGGTTGTTTCTGCAGTTGTCCTTCCAGAACTTTTAGAGCCCCATAAAAATCCCCCTGACCCGCCAGGATGTCAGCGCTGGCCAGTAGATAGGCGATCTTGTCAGGCGAGCTCTGCAGCAGAGGCTGAAGGGCTTCACTTGCCTGGGGATACTGATGGCTCTTGATCAATGCTAGCACCAGACCGTAGCGGCTGGCCTCTGAAGAATGGCTTTCACCTACCAGCTCATTGCGAAAGCGTTTCACCGCTTGTTCGGCAGTTTCACTGTGCAGCAATATGGCTCTGGAGCGCATCAAATGAAAATCCACGTTCTCTTGGTATTGGCGCCTCGGTTGGTTGCCTGCGCGATTGAGGGCGTCGGCAATACGGCTTTCGGTTACCGGGTGAGTCAATAGAAACTCCGGAGGACGTCGACTATAGCGAGTGGTACGCAGCATGCGCTCAAACATTTCGGCCACCGCGTGAGGGTCCATGTTGGCGGCAATCATGGTCTGCATGCCAATACGGTCGGCTTCCTGTTCATTCTGGCGGCTGAAACGCAGTTTTGAGTCCAACGCTGCGGCTTGAGTGGCGGATATGGCCGCCAGACCTGCATCGCCGCCGGTGGTTGCTGCAATTACCAGACTCGCAAGCATAGCGGCCATAAAGGGCACTGTGTTCTGGCGGGCTTTTTCCACGCCCCGGGCAAAGTGACGCTGGCTCAAATGGGCCAGTTCGTGACTGAGCACAGACGCCAGTTGCGCCTCTGTGTCAGCGTGCAAAAACAAGCCGGTATGCACACCGACTACACCACCGGGCACGGCAAAGGCGTTCATGCTGGGGTTGTTCACTACCACCAGTTCCAGTTTGCGGTCGCTTAACTGGCTGTACTGGGCAAGCTTGTTTAGTAAGTCCTCAAGGTAGACGTAAGTGAGGGCGTCTGAATTGGCGGGCACCTTACTGCGGAATGAACGCAGCCAAGCCTGTCCCAGTTCGTATTCTTTCTGTGGCGATACGATGGCACTGCTGTTATCCCCCAGCGAGGGCAGGTTGTAGTTACTCTGTGCGCTCGACAATGGCGACCAGGCCATGGTGCAGGCCAGCAACGTGGTGAGTACGCGTTTGCCGCAGCGGCGAGTTTTTTGTGTCAAATTCACAGAATGATCCGTTTGCCGATGTATCGAGTTTCGCTGCAAGTGTATAGTGTCATGCTGGATTTGTCCGGACGCTTTTAGTCCCCTACGATTCATTTTTAGTTCACAGTGTGGTGCTATGCAGGTAACTCAGGAAATTGATGCGAAAGGACTGGCGTGTCCCATGCCGCTACTTAAAGCCAAGTTGGCGCTTAACGGATTGGAGTCCGGTGACACCCTAAAAGTTCATGCCACAGATGCCGGTTCGGCCAAAGATTTTAGGACTTTTGCAGAGCTCAGTGGCCATGCCTTGCTTTCTAGCGAAGAAGCAGATGGCGTTTTCACTTACGTACTGCAGAAAGCCTGATACGGAGTCTACATGCTAAACATATTGAGAAACTGGCTCGATCGATATTTGGGCAACGAAGAGGCAGTGTTATTCGCCTTGCTATTGGTCGCTGCGATAGTCGTGGTGCTGACGATGGGAGGGGTGCTCACCCCCGTATTTGCCAGTATCGTAATTGCCTTTTTGATGCAGGGTATGGTGGATCGCTTGCGAGACTGGGGAGCTCCGCACTGGCTTTCGGTGTCTGCCGCGACCCTGACACTGATGTCGGCCTTGGTGATTTCACTGCTGTTTGTGATGCCTGTAATCTGGCAGCAGAGTATGAAGCTGATTGGCGAAGTGCCCAGTATCCTCGAAGAGGGACAACAACAGCTGATGTTGTTGCCCGAGCGCTATCCGCAGTTGATTTCCGAAATCCAGATCAATCAGTTGACCGAGTTGGCCGGGCGTGAAATTGGCGAGCTGGGCCAGAGCCTGGTGAGCTTGTCAGTGGCGAGTCTGCCGATGATCGCCACCATGCTGGTGTACTTGATTTTGGTGCCGATTCTGGTGTTCTTCTTTTTGAAAGACAGCGACCAGATTCTCAAGTGGCTAAGTAATATGCTCCCCAGCGAACGCCCCATGATGCGCCAGGTGTGGCACGAAATGAATATGCAGGTGGCCAACTATGTGCGTGGCAAGGTCATCGAAATCCTGGTGGTGGGCATCGTCTCGTGCATTGCTTTCGCCATTCTGGGGCTCAAGTACGCTCTGTTGATGGGGCTGCTGGTAGGACTGTCCGTGGTGATTCCATATATCGGTGCGGCGCTGGTTACCATTCCAGTATTGGTGATTGGGTTCTGGCAGTGGGGCATTGGCCCCGAATTTTATTGGTTGTTTGCGGTCTACACTGTAATTCAGGCTCTGGATGGCAATGTGCTGGTGCCGCTGTTGTTTTCCGAGGCGGTGAACCTGCATCCAGTGGCAATTATCATGGCGGTGCTGGTATTCGGTGGCCTATGGGGTTTCTGGGGAGTGTTTTTTGCCATTCCTCTGGCAACGTTGCTGAAGGCGATAGCCAATGCATGGCCCTTGGCAGTGCGGCACAGCTAGGACTTGGTGTTGTAAGAAAGCAAAAGGCGGTAAATAAAGTTACCGCCTTTTTTATGTACAGGATGTACGGTATGTCGCGAGAGGCAGGACGCCGGTAGCGACGATGTACAGGATGTACGGGCAGATATTTGCTCCTGCAATATCTGCACTTCCGCCATCCATGGCGGTCGTATGTCGCGAGAGGCAGGACAAGGTGAATTGAAGCAAAGCTTCAAGAGAGGGTGCCCTGGGGTAAGCAGGTAGCGACGATGTACAGGATGTACGGGCAGATATTTGCGCGGCACTTGTTCCTGCAGTGCTCTAGCACCTACATCCATGTAGGCGTCCTGCAATATCTGCACTTCCGCCATTCGTGGCGGTCGTATGTTGCCAGAGGCGGGACAAGGTGAATTGAAGCGAAGCTTCAAGAGAAGCTGCTTGGGGGCGCAGGCAGCGATAATAGTGTAAATTTTTGGAGTCGAAGTATGACAAAAGCGGGAATGCGATTCGCTATCGCGGTGTGTGGATTATTGCTGGCGGCTTGTTCATTGGTGCCGGGATATCAAACGATTGATGGCAATGTCATTGTTCAAAGTGAGAACGACGATCGCATTTATGCTTACCGGCAGTTGGAAAATGGTCTTCGCGTGATGTTGATTTCGGACCCGGAATCGCAGAAAGCAGCGGCCTCTCTGGATGTGGCGGTGGGCAGTGCCGACGACCCGAAAGATCGCGCCGGTCTGGCGCATTTTCTCGAGCACATGCTGTTCCTGGGGACTGAAAAATACCCCGCCCCCGATGACTATCAGAAATTCGTAGCTCAGCAGGGCGGCTCGCACAATGCTTATACCAGCCCGGAGCACACCAACTACTTTTTTGATGTTAAAGCTGATGCCTTGCCCCAGGCTCTGGATCGCTTTGCCCAGTTTTTTATCGCGCCCTTGTTTACTCCTCAATATGTGACCCGCGAGCGCAATGCGGTGCACTCTGAATATCGCGCCAAGATTAAAGACAGCTACCGCCGCGAGCGTGATGTGTTTCGCGAAATCGCCAGCAGCGATCACCCCATGTCCAAATTCACAGTCGGCAATCTAGATACCCTGGAGGACCGCGAAGAGCGCCCGGTGCGTGATGACTTATTGAAATTCTATGACGATTACTACAGCGCGGATCGTATGACGCTGGTAGTGCTGGGTCGCGAATCCATTGCCGAATTGGAGCAGTTGGTTCTGCCTCTGTTTGCCGAGGTGCCCAAGCGAGATGCTGCGGCTCATATCGAGGGGCAGCCATTGTTCGACGAGGGCCGTTTGCCCATGCGCTTGCATATCCGTTCGGAAAAGCAGGAGTATCGCCTCGATCTGCTTTACCCGGTGGCGTCGGCCAGAGCTCACTACAGAGAAAAACCTCTGCAATATTTGGGGCACCTGCTGGGACACGAGGGTGAGGGAAGCCTCTATGCGCTCTTAAAACAGAAAGGTTGGGTGGAATCCCTGGCGGCGGGCGCCAATGCGACGGGCTTGAATCAGGGCTGGTTTGAAATTTCCATGCAATTGACTGAAAAGGGCTTTCAGCATCGCACGGAGATCGAGGCATTGGCACAGGCTATGATCGTTCGCATTCAGGAGCGAGGACTGGATGAATGGCGCTACACCGAGCAGCAACAGTTGGCGGATATCGCGTTTCGTTTTACCGAGAAGGGCAGCGCGATTCGCACGGTAAGTGCGTTATCGAATCAAATGCACGCCTACCCGGTGGCGGATTATCTGCGGGGTGGTTATGCCTTTGATCGTTTCGATGCCCAGCTGATTCGACAGTATCTGGCGAGTATGACCGAAGAAAATCGCGTTGTGGTGGTTACCAGTCAAACAGAGTCTGCAGATCGTCGCAGTGAATTGTACAGCACGCCCTATCGGGTGGAGGCTGGCCAATCGTCAACCCAAAACACGGCGCTGGGAGAAGAACTGACTTTGCCGGGCAAGAATCCATTTGTGCCTCGAAACCTCGAGTTGAAAGAGGCTCAGGATCTTGTGCAACAGGTGCCGCAGCGGTTGACACAGTTTGCTGAAGGCGAGTTATGGCATCTGCAAGATCAAAAGTATCAGGTCCCCAAAGCCAATATCCAGATTCGCCTCAAGACCCCCCAGGTTGGAGTGACACCCGAATCCGTGGTGTTGAGCACTCTGTATGCGTCACTGGTTAACGATAAACTCAATGAGTTTGCCTATCCGGCTCTGTTAGCGGGTTTGCACTTTAACTTTAGCGCCAACACTCGCGGGTTTGATATCGCTGTGGGTGGTTACAGTGATCGTCAGCGGGAATTGCTGAGTCGAGTGCTGGAGGTGGCGCAACAGGGAGAGTTCTCCAAAGCGCGTTTTGAGAGCCTGAAACAGGAACAACTCAAAGCATGGAAAAACACCCGCCAGTTGACTCCCTATCGACAGCTGTTTCGAAAATTGCCTGCTGCGTTATTCTCGCCCTATTGGGACGATGATGAGTTGGTGAAGGTCCTGCAGAAAACCCATTTTGAGGATCTGACTAATTTTGCTGAGTCTCTTTGGCAAGGAGCTACCTTCACTATGCTCGCTCACGGTAATGTGGATGCGGACGAAGCTCAGGTGTTGGCGAGCATCGTGGCAGCGCATCTTCAGCAGCAGGGCGACAACTCAGTGGTAGCGGCGAAAGTGGTGAAATTGAGTGCCGGGCAGCTGCCGCATTTGCCCATAGTTGTTGATCATACCGATGTGGCCGCGGCTCTGTATCTGCAGTCGGACTCAGACTCGCTGGAGTCTCGGGCGACCATGGCTTTGATGCAGCAATCGCTGAAGTCGTCTTTCTTTCACCAGCTGCGCACGGAGCAGCAGCTGGGCTATATCGTGTTTGTTACCGCAATGAACTATAAGGATGTGGCGGGATCGTTGTTTGTGGTGCAGTCGCCTTCGGCAGAGCTGTCCGCTGTGGTTGCGGCTATCAACGAGTACCTGGCTCAAGCCGAGGCGGGTGTTGACGATTTTGAATCACATCGCAGCGCATTGATTCAGCGGTTGCTGGAACCACCCAAGAACCTTCAAGAGCAGACGGCTCGTTTCTGGGGGCAGTTGGCGGCAAAGGATTTTGAATTCGATGACCGCGACAGAATGGTTGACTACCTGCGGGGCTTGACCGAAGCGCAGTTTGAGGCAAAGTTGCAAGGTCTGCTGAACAATGCTCGAGCCATGTGGTTTACCGCCTCCAAATTCTCGCAGGGGATCCCTGCAAGCAATGTGGTGACGGACACGTCAGCGTTCAAATTGGAGTCGCCTGCCTATATTTATCCTTGATTTCAGGCCCTCCCAGGGGGGGGCAATAATTCTGCAATAAAACACCTGTATTCTCTCAGATTATTTTCATTATTCATGTAGAAAATAATAGGTTCTTCTATATATAATATAGACCCGCTGGTCATGGGGCCCTTTGGTGTTGTCGCGATGCTGAATCTGCGGCCTCTCCAAAAAACCACCTATTGAAAATAGTCGATGAGGATACGTGGAATGCAAGAGGACATAGATTCCCTTGAAACCAAAGAATGGCTGGATGCGCTGCACTCGGTGATTCGCTATGCCGGAAAAGAGCGCGCCTCTTTTTTGCTATTAAAACTGGCCGAGCGTGCCACACACGCGGGCGTTAAGCTTCCGGCTGCCATTACCACGCCCTACCGAAATACTATCCCGGTCGCCAATGAAAAACGCATGCCCGGGGATCTGTTTATGGAACGTCGCATCCGTTCATTGATTCGCTGGAACGCATTGGCGATGGTGATGCGCGCCAATGACAACGACGACGGTCTTGGAGGGCATATTTCGAGCTTTTCCTCTGCTGCGACGCTCTACGATATTGGTTTCAACTATTTCTTCCGCGGCAGCGAAGATGGTCTCGGAGATCTTATTTATTTTCAGGGGCACTCTTCCCCTGGCATGTATGCCCGCTCCTATCTCGAGGGGCGCTTTGACGAAGAGCAGCTCGATAACTTCCGTCGCGAAGTAGATGGCCATGGCTTGTCTTCCTATCCACACCCCTGGTTAATGCCGGATTACTGGCAATTTCCTACGGTATCCATGGGCTTGGGTCCGATTCAGGCGATCTATCAGGCTCACGTTATGCGCTATATGTCGGCACGTAGTTTGGTGCCTCGTGGCGATCGCAAAGTGTGGGCCTTTCTCGGCGATGGCGAGTGCGATGAACCAGAATCACTGGGCGCTATCTCACTGGCTGGTCGTGAACAGCTGGAAAACCTGATCTTTGTGGTCAACTGCAATCTGCAGCGGCTCGATGGTCCGGTGCGCGGCAACGGCAAAATCATGCAGGAATTGGAAGGCGTGTTCCGCGGTGCCGGTTGGAATGTGATCAAAGTTGTGTGGGGGCGTCATTGGGACGCTCTGCTCGAAAAAGACAAAACCGGTCTGCTGCAAAAACGCATGGACGAAGTCTGTGATG
>JALUYN010000604.1 GCA_027012915.1 Cellvibrionaceae bacterium | reverse complement strand
AGCAAAGGCCCGCCAATGTTAGCCATTCAACAACACTCATAAACTATCAACTTACTCTCAAAAGAAAGGGCGCCGAAGCGCCCTTAGATATGCCCTAATAGTAAAACTTAGAAGGACTTACGCAGTGTAATACCCACAGTACGAGGTTGATTGGTACGGAAACCCAAACGAGCCCGACCACCGCGTTCGCGATCAAAGGACAAGTCAACGTTCTCATCAGTCACATTGTTTATATAAAGGTTGGCTTCCCAATCCGAATATATCAGTCCAGCGCTGATATTTATCAGCTCGTACGCGTCCAACTCCAGATCCAAGTTCGTAGTCTCTGCACCTGTTGCACCACGATATGCTAGACCTGAACTGAACACACCAGCTCCTGCTACCTGATCACCTGGCTGGGTAATACGATCACCAACATGCTGAATAGAACCAGTAACGTAAGTTTCTTCTGAACCGAAAAGTGCTTCACTGAAATTATAGGTCGCAGATAGTGCTACCTGAATTTCCGGAACAGAGGCCAAACGATTCCCATCTTCAATCCCGCCCAAAATGTTACCATTTACATCTGTGACCGTAGAATCAAACTCGGATTCCAAGAAGCTAGCGGCAAATGACACATAGAGGTTGTCAGTCATCTGGTTGCCCAGCTCCAACTCCAGACCCTGCGTATGCGCATCAGGCACATTGTATACAACTCGGGAAGAACAAGATCCAGCATCCAACGTGACTTGCAGATCTTCGATGTCAGAATAGAACAAAGCTGTGTTCAGAGTCATCGAGCCCCAGTTGGCCTTCATACCAACTTCATAGTTCCACATGGTTTCATCGTCATACTCTGGGAATCCGCCATAGGTTGCCGCGTCGGCAGGGCCACACAATCCAATATTCAGAGGATCGTTAGCACCACCCAAGCGGAAACCTTTCGACGCTTGAGCGTTTAACGTTACCTCTTCATTTAGATCGAAACTCGCCATTACACGCGGACTGAACCCTTCAGAAGTCGTTTCGTCGGTCTGATCATCACCGTTTGAGAAAACACCACCACTGGTAAAGCGACGTTCTTCTTCAACATCGTACCAACGGCCACCCAGTGTAAGCTGCAACCTTTCAGTAACGTCATAGGTCATTTCACCGAACAGAGCCAACTGCTCCAGATCGTAAGGCAAGTCAGCATTATATGGGGAATCTGGGCCAAAGCCATTAGCGGCACCAGCCGATGTACCCGCGCCCAATGCTGCATCAGCAGCAGCGTCATAACCCGGAGTAGGTAAGCGCTGCTCATACTTGCGCTCGGTATCAGAGTAGAAAACACCAGCCACCCACTGAAGTGGGCCGTCATGGGTCGACGCGGCACGCAGTTCGTAGGTGTATTGTTCTACTTCCGTGGTATCAACCAGATTTGATGGAATCGAAACAGCGGCATTTGCCAAACCGAGATCGATGGAAACACTTCCAGTAAGAGCGCTGGCATCACGGCTGACTTCAATTTCACGATCAGTGTAGCTACCTACAAAGGTCAGATCGACCTCTTCCAGAGACCAATTGACGACGATATCGGCAATCATCGTCTCATCTTCAAAGCCCTCTTCTAACAGCAGATATTGCTCTCTTTCATCGAAGGACACTTGCGGCGTAGTAAAATCGTTTCCAAAAAGATTGAACACCTCTTGACGGTTATTTCCGTCCATATCAATCTTTTGATAGATAACTCGAGGAGTAATCGTCAAATTGTCAGTTACATCCCAAGTAATGGCCAAACGACCACCAGTGCGATCACCGCTGTTTACATCATCTTTTTTAGAACCACCTTCTCCAAAAGCATCAATAAATCCAGCGTACTCAGTTGTATAAGCTACGCCGCGAATCGCTGCACGCCCATCTGCAAATGGCACGTTGAACATACCCTTGAGATGTCCGCCGTTCTCTCCATCGGTAACTGAATTCAGATTTGCT
>JALUYN010000603.1 GCA_027012915.1 Cellvibrionaceae bacterium | reverse complement strand
TCCAAGTTTGGCTGATTGGTGATGTATCGAATGGTGCCCCCCATCGAACCAGAGCCAAATAAAGTACCCTGGGGCCCCCGCAAAGTTTCCACACGATTCAGATCAAACAGATCCAAATCAGGAGTGAAAAGGGACAGAGAAATTACACTCTCATCTAAATAGACACCTACTTGCTCCTTTACGCCCGGCTGATCACGTACAATCTGGCCTGCAGATACACCACGGATAGCAACCTGGCTCTGACCTGGCCCTAAGTTCTGGATACTTAGGCCTGCTACGCTTCTGGATAAATCTTCAAGACTGGTGGCGCCCGAACGCTGGATATCTTCCTGGGTCTGAGCATTAACGGAGAATGGAAGATCTTGAATCGTAGATTCACGCTTGGTTGCAGTAACCGTGATCTCTTCCATAGATTGGGCCATCGCCCCGGACATCGCCAAAGAACTGGCAAAGGCAGGCGCAAGGATACACAAAGCCGCCTTACGGGCAGCGTACTTGGTTGACATAAGTCTCTCCTTTTATGAGGTTTTTATTCTCGGAGGCTTATGTTGCCCCCTGAGACATAGTTATAGTCCCTGACACCAAAGTTGCCAGAGATGGCGGCATTTAACCCCAAAATGGTGCACTGACGCCACCTCGACCAAAGAGTCATTGAAAATAGTTTGTTTCTCCGCTTGACCGGCTCATTTCCATGACCGCACCTATACCGTTATACTTGGCGGCTTGTGCACAGCCCGACGTCAGACCTATAACAAGAGCCCCTTATGAGCGCCTCCAGAGAGCAATTTTCATCCCGAACCGGTTTTATTATGGCGGCGGCAGGCTCCGCAATCGGCCTGGGAAATATCTGGGGTTTTCCGACACAGACAGCCTCCAATGGCGGCGCGGCATTTGTGGTGGTCTACTTCATTCTGGCATTTCTGCTGGCGTATCCAGCGCTGATGGCTGAGCTGATAATCGGTCGCCACGCTCGCGCCAATGTGGTCACCGCACTGCGCGGCATTTCCACCGGCACCAAATCTCGCGCCCTGGCAACGACCGTAGGCTGCTACGGTGTACTGATTGCCAGCTTGATTCTCAGTTTTTACGCCATTGTCGCCGGCTGGATGGTGACTTACCTGCTGGAACCCATCGCTCTTCTCGCCGAACGCCCTGACGCCGCATCCTGGCTCACCGGCTTCAGCTTTGAGCGCAACCTTCTATCCATGGGTATCTTCATGGGTATGACCATGGCGATCATCGCCAGCGGGATTCAAGGGGGTATTGAAAAGTGGTCGACGCGACTCATGCCAATGCTGCTGGCCATCATGGTGTGCCTGATTGCCTACGTCATGACTCAGGACGGCGCCATGGAAGGCTTGAAAGTCTATCTGGTACCCGACTTCAGCCAACTGTCTCCATCGCTGGTACTGGACGCCATGGGACAGGCATTTTTCTCCTTGTCACTGGGTGTAGGAACCATGTTGATCTACGGTTCTTACCTCAGCAACAAAGAAAGTCTGCCAAAGCTTGGGGCTATGGTGACGCTGGTTGATTCCGGGATCGCATTTTTCGCCGGTCTTCTGATTATTCCCGCCATTTTTGTCGCCCAACAAAATGGCGTTACGGTATTTACCGAAGACGGACAAATGATCGCCGGCCCAGACCTGATTTTTCAGGTACTGCCCAGCCTGTTCGATTCGATGGGCGATATAGGCCTGCCGGTAGCGCTGGCATTTTTTAGCTTGATGACGATTGCCGCTGTCACCTCATCAATTTCCATGCTAGAAGTGCCGGTATCTTTTATTGCAGAGGAAACCAAGATTAACCGCAAAGCTACGACGGTATTGGTCGGCGCAGTAATCTTTGGTATTTCCACCACAATCCTGCTTAATTTTGATCAGCTGTTTGGCTTTGTTATCGATCTGACCACGGTCTACAGCCAGCCCATACTGGGCGTCATGCTCTGCATCTTTGCGGGCTGGATCTGGCATCGCAGTAATCTGTTGCAAGAAATTCAGAGCGGTCACCCGGAGATTGTCGGAACCCTGTTCTGGAAAATCTGGCCCACCTACGTTCGCTATTTTTGCCCGATTCTTATCCTTGCCACTTTTATACAGAGTGTCGTCAACTGATCGCCACACAGAAACACATGAGATACCCACATTAAAAACATGGATAAGCTGCCATTGAATCACAATGGCAAGGAAGCACAGACTGACAAGGACCTCAAAAGCGCCAAATTTACGTTTGCGGCGAATGTAATCCTGTGTCTGATTATCTGCGGCTTGGCGCTTGCTGCAATGGAGTACTTTAATCTCAAGCTCAACCGTCAGCACGCCCAGGCACAAACCACCGAACAATTGGCCGAAATACGCGCCGATCTTGAATTCATCATCAATAAAAATCTGGCGCTGGCGCAGGGAGTCACATCCTATATATCACTGAACCCGGACATTGATCAGGCATCGTTTTCCGCCTATGTCGATCACCTGCTTCATTCAGAAAATAATATACGCAACATTGGCGCCGCCAAAGACCTGACCATAAGCCTGATTCACCCGCTTGCAGGAAACGAACAAGCCCTGGGGTTGAACTATCGTGAAAATAAAGATCAGGCCGAAGCGGCATTAAAGGCCATAGAAACTGATCAGATAGTTCTGGCGGGACCACTCGAACTGGTTCAGGGTGGTGTAGGCCTGATTGGTCGTCAGGCTGTTTATCAGCAATCAAATAATCATCTGTGGGGCATAATCTCATTCGTACTGGACTACCCCAACCTAATGGAATCCGCAATTGATAATCGGGATCTGGACCTCAACATAGCCATTCGCGGTAAAGATTCAAAAGGCTATAAAGGACAGGTATTCGAAGGTGACGCAGCGTTGTTCGAACGCACACCGGTAATGCTCAATGTCAATCTTCCCTATGGCAACTGGGTATTGGCAGCCGAGCCCAAGTCTGGCTGGCCGAGCTTCCAGCCCACGCCAAGATTGTGGTTCGTAACCTTGATCCTACTGGGCGCGTGGATACACATTATCTATGGCAGACTGAAGAACCAGCTGGCTCACGATCGCTCTTTGGTTAACTCGCTCGCTACCGCAGAGCAGTTCAAAGATATCTTTGAGAATCACGACGCCGTAATGCTACTGATAGACTCACTGTCAGGCCGTATTATCGATGCCAATGTCAGCGCACAAGAGTTTTATGGCTACAGCCACAAGCAGCTCACAACGATGAAGATCCAGTCGATCAACCAGCTGGCACCCGAGGAAGTAGACAAAGCCCGCCTCAAGGCCGCAGAAAAACAGCTCAACTATTTTGTCTTTCCACAAAGACTCGCCAGTGGTGAGATTCGAACGGTAGAAGTTCACTCCTCGCCCATCGAGACCAATGGCAAATTTCTGCTATTTTCCGTCATACACGACATTACAGATCGAATAGAAAGTGAAAAGAAGCTCAGCCTCGACGCGGCCGTTTTCGAGCACTCACTCGAAGGCATTATCATCACCAACCGCGACCGTGGCATTATTTCAGTAAACCGCGCCTTCACAGAAATTACTGGGTACACAGAAGCCGAAGTTCTGGGTAAGAACCCATCCATACTCAGCGCAAAAAAACACCAGCCTGATTTTTTCACCAAGGTGTGGGAAGCCATCGAAAAGGACGGGCACTGGAAAGGTGAAGTCTGGAATCGACGCAAGAATGGCAAGGTATTTCCAGAGCTGCTTTCCATCAATACCGTCGCCGGCGATGACGGACAGCCAGAATACTATGTCGGTGTTTTCTCCGACATCACACAGCTAAAGAAATCTGAAGAAGAACTTGAGAATCTGGCCCACCACGATTCTCTTACCGGGCTCCCCAACCGCTTCTCTCTGCGCGCCACACTGGACCACGCGATTCGCCACGCACGGCGTAATCACGAGCGCATCGCCGTATTATTTCTCGACCTGGACAAGTTCAAAGTGGTTAACGACAGTCTGGGACATGCCGCGGGGGACGAGTTACTGAAGGCGGTTTCCGAGCGCTTAAATGGGCGCCTGCGTGAGCAGGATACTCTGGGCCGTCTCGGCGGCGATGAATTCGTAATCATTCTCGAAAACCTGAAGAGTGAGCGAGATATCATTCGGGTCGCCAAGGAAGTCATCGAGCTGCTGAGCATGCCGTTTTCCCTCAGCGTCGGCCAGGAGGCTTATATCGGCACCAGCATTGGTATCGCTCAATTTCCGGACAACGCCAACTCCGGGGAAAACCTGATTGCCTACGCGGATGTCGCCATGTATCAGGCGAAACAGAATGGCCGCAACACCTATTCGTTCTACAACGAATCCCTCACCGCCGATGCCGATCAACAACTACGCACCTTCAGCCAAATTAAGAAGGGTATTCGCGAACAGGAATTCGAACTCTACTACCAACCACAGATCGACATCAGCAATGGCAAGCTTGTGGCCGCCGAAGCCCTATTGCGCTGGAACCACCCAGAACGCGGGGTGCTAACCCCTGCAGCGTTTGTCAAGATCGCCGAAGATCGTGGCATTATTCGCGACCTTTCCAAGTACGTGCTGGCTGCAGCTTGTGATCGCCTGCTCAAGTGGAAGGCTATGGGACTGAAGCTCCCCACCCTCTCGGTCAACATTTCCGGTCAGGATTTCAATCACCGTGAATTCTGCAACGAAGTGCAAACCATCGTTGAGCAATCCGGCATTGACCCTTCGCGCCTGGAACTTGAGATCACCGAAAACACGCTAATGCGCAAAGCGGACACGATTCAAAAACAGCTGCGCCAACTTCGAGACCTCGGCATCAACCTGGCCATCGACGACTTTGGCACCGGCTATTCATCACTGTCCTACCTCAAGCACTTTCCCATCAATAAACTGAAAATTGATCGCAGTTTTGTTAAGGACATAGATAAAGACCCCGCCGATCGGGTGATTATTTCTGCCATTATTGATCTTGCCGAGAATTTCAACTTAACCGTTGTCGCCGAAGGCGTGGAACAACAGTCGCAACAGGACTACCTGGAGCGAGAGGGTTGCCATCTGGTTCAAGGCTACCTGCACAGCAAACCCCTTCCCTCCGCAGAGTTCGAACAGCTACTGCAAAGGGAATTCCCCGTAAGCTAGAGCACCTCCGATCAAGCACCAAAGGCGCTCTGAAAC
>JALUYN010000602.1 GCA_027012915.1 Cellvibrionaceae bacterium | reverse complement strand
TAACCGAAGCAACTTGCAAGCCTAGGCGTGTTTTGCCGAGCCAACTTGGAATGCCGTTCACGCTGCAAAACCTGGATTATGAAATGGGCAGACTCTCAAAATAGTTGAGGGACCGGGGGCTCTCAGGTCAGTCACGTCACAGGTCAACTTCATTCGGCGTGCAAGCTATTTTCGTACCCTGTTCTCGTAAGAACATCCGCAATTTCTCGAAGTGGAACCGTTTCGTGTAATGCCGGAATCCTCTCAATGACCTGATCAATAAAATCCGACACCGGTTTAGTGCTTTCCTTTAGCTGAACCAACTCGTCGTCAGACAATACAATTTGAACAATCCCAACCTTGTATCTCTCCGCGTAGTACTCGATGCCTTTAGGCAATGGAGAATCATCGGACTTTGTTCGGATGCAGTACCAAGATCGGTTGGAGAAACGTTTGTGGGATATGGCCTCAAAGATAAATCGTTGCCAATTGGATTCATCCAGCTTGACTTCACAAGAAACGACTTCAATTTCCACCGCGCCAAATATTTCTGTCCGCAAGGCTCCGATAACATCAGGATTACCCCAAGGCCCGCCGCTTTTCAGGGTTGAAACGTCCTTCGATGAAAATCCCTTAGTCTCTAGCCAACTGACAATGAGAGGGTAGAGGTCGCTTTCAGCGATCTTGGTTTTCTGACCTGTCACTGGCTCGACTTCGGTGATCAACTCCTCTTGTCGGTTGTCAGCAATAGACGGAGTCGTATCGAGGAAATAACCTCTCTTGTTACCAGTACTGCGAATGCGCGACTCAGTGTCCTTAAGCGCGGCGGTGCTGAGATAATTCCAAATTGTACTTTCTGCGAGCTTGAATTTTGGCTCACTCTCCTCGGTCAGTCCTTGAACATACTTGACTATCTCCTCACCTGGCCGAGCCTTATCAATCTCTGTGGCAAGCTTAGTGGCGAGATAGTCTTCTATAGACTTGGCAACAGCCTTGTAGTTTTCGCTACCGCTCATTTTGAGCCCCATTCCCCGAAAACGCTGAAAGGTAGTAAAATCAATAAGCTCCTAACCATATTCAAATATTTGGCAAAAAGCAAGCAATACCCTAAGTTCTGGAATAGTGATGCGTTAAGAACCAAATTAGCTGAAACCTACACTCGGGTACGCGACTGGCCACATCTACGTCCTGACGAGATCTTGAGTGCTTAGGGCACCTGCGCCAGTTAAAAATGCTGCCAAGACCACATATGGTTTTAATCAAGATACAGGTAGTAGATAATCAAACTAGTAGGTTATGAGTCGAAACGCCCAAAACATCTGTATACAGACTAAAAAGAGATGGTTGGTCGGGCCTGCTTACTACTTTGCCCAGTAGAACCAAGAACAAGCAAACCGCAGTGAGGAACCTAAGGGTCTCAGGTCATTAGCTGCCGCGCCACATGCGACGAAGCTCCAACTCAAGGAAAGAGCACGTCACTTTGGGGGGTGGCTGTTGTCAGCGAAACATCTTGTGATGAACGTTTCGGTCTGATCCAGTAAATCTGCTCGATTAGAAGACGTAAGAATGAGCGCGTCTGGCGCCTCTCGCATTAGAAATGCTTCAATATGTTTTGCTGCAGATAGTCGAAATTCTTCATTGGCATCGCGGCCTTCGCCAAGTTCAATGGTTGGATCCATTTCTGTACCGATCACTAAGTTGTAGGCTCCTAAGTGCGCCCGCGCGATAATGTGTAGCTCCTCCAGTTGCTGGGCGCTAGCCGTGCGACCGGTGAACTCCAATGCCGCTTCAAAGTAACCGACAGCGTCAAAAATGGGGCGATCAATAAGTATCACGTCGCTTGACAATGCCGCTTCGCATTCACGACGCATTCCCTCCGCCATGATCCAAAGCGTGCTTTCATACGTGTGTTCAGTAAGGATGGGAAACCCCAATTCTCGAGCGGCGGCCGCCAAATCCTGAACGTTGCCAACAAGTAGACCTGCACCGTGCAATCGTAGTCTCAGTAAGTTCAGGAACTCAGTTTTCCCTGTTGAATGGGTGCCCGCAATACCAATCCTGATCGGCCGTCTGGTCACAAAAGGATTCCCTGTGCCCTATTTAGAATATCGGCTTCGGCAATTGCTCGATGGTGATCTGCGGGCGGCACTTCTTCTAGCAACTTTACAAATAGTAAGGCTGTGAGCGTCGCGTCGTAGAGAGCTGAGTGATGCCGACGACCGCTCAACAGTGCCGCTTGCTTGCTGAGTGCAAATTCCGCTCCAAGGTTTTTGAGACTGTATGACTTCAAGCCTGGCTTTAGATTTTTAGCTAATCTTAAAGTATCGATCGCGGAAACTGGAGACCAATCGGTGAGGCTGCGCTTCAATGCTTGGACTTCGATCCTCACATTGTGACCAACGATTGGAGAATGTTCCAAACATAGATAAACATCGTCCTCGATGTCTTCCATAGACGGCGCTCGCGATACGTCGTCGTTCGTGATGCCGTGTATGCGGGTAACGCGAGGGTTGATTGGTAGGCGCGGCTTAATGAACCAGTGGTAGGTTTTCCCGGATAGTGCTCTCAAGGAAACCTCGACCATCGCTAGCTCGACGACTTCAGGTGGCGATGCGCCATTACCCTCCACGTCGACAACCCAAAAGTATTCGTCAATTGCTGTCACTCTATGTCTGCCCGGCCGTGGTTCTTCGGTAGGTGCGGATAGTCTAGATCATGCACCTGATAATTCAGCGAGTGTTGGATAAAGTACCTTTGCTGCTCGCTGCTGTTGTTCAGTTGTATTCGACGGTCATCAATCTCTATCAAAGACGGGTCCAACAGTGCACGCCTTGCAAGAGCACAAACTCGATTCATTGTTGGTCTTCGGTGAGATTTTCCACAGATCGCCTGTTGCGCGTTTGGGCAGATGTCACAAATATCCTTGATTCCATAGTGACCATTATAGTCAGACACCCCGTGCGCATATGCGACACCGCACGAAGTCTTCCTAAAGAGTGGAACGCCTTTAAACGCTTCAATGACGCGGGATTCGACCTCAGCGGGCAGGATTTTCCTGCGTGCAACGCTCTCATACAGATCGGCTACACCAGAATTTCTGAAGTGCTGGCGGATTTCATCACGATGAAACAACCCGGTGAAGACTGTAGCATCAGCGTAGACAGATAGCTCACGCGCAGCCGAGAGGTGTGCCTTTGTATCATTCAGACCGGCTATCAGTGGACGCCAGTATAGGATTTTCTTTGTGCGCTTGCCGTGTCGGCTCAGGTTAGCAAGAGAGCGAGCAGCAATTTGACTATCGACTGGTTCAATTCTCTTATCGTCGATACCTGACCAAGTCAGCAGTATTGTCAGACGCAAATTTCTTAGACGCTCGAGCCGTTCGATATCCCTTTGGGTCACCTTCCAGCGTGTAATCACCAGAACGGGGTTCGACACACCTCGGCGGTCTATTTCCTCAAGAGTAGAAAACAGATGATCCTTAACTCCCGTCAGAAATGGATCAGTTGCCCGATTAAAAACCTGTATGGGCGTAAGATCTCTTTGAAATGCCCAATGACCAAACAGGGCATCAACCGCAGCACGGTCAGTGGTTACCAGATGCGGGCGCTTCATATCGTAGTTCTCGAACAAATGCCGAACGCAATACCCACAGTCTAGCGGACAGCCGACAACATGGTTGAGGCTCAAACCAGACTTACGATAGTCGACAACCTGTTGAAGCGAGGCTGGAAGCCCTGATGGCGACTTGCGAAGTGTCTTCATGATTCTCTATTCAAAGTACGTCGGGAACGTTCCGAACAGCTACATTCACGGCTCGCCTACATAAGAACGCAGTTTTGATTTCCTCGCCAACAGAAAGTATGGCCAGGAAGAACTAACTCTCAGTCACGCTACCTACAACATAGGGCACCCAAAGTGTCAGTCCCCTAAGACAACTGAAGGGTTGAAGGGGTTCAGATCAGCCATTTTTGGTTGTTTTGCTTCATTCACTGGGTAAAGCGCAGAATCTGACCGCTACAAGTCAAAACCCTAATTTAATTTGTACACGGAATAATATCATTGCCGACGAAGTTTGCCGCCGCGAACGAATCGCTTAATGTGTGCTTGTGTTTCGCACGGGGAGACGTCCTGCTCGGCTTGCGCTGACAAGTCTGTAATGCATGGCGGTGCTAGTAGATGTAAGTTCCGAATTCGGGCTTAGGTGCTAGTCTTTACTCACAACACCGGCCGGGGTTTCAGCGCCTCGGTAAGACATGGTGGCTCCCTCCTCCATCGCTGCAAACACGTTTCTTAGTCGCAGGCTTTGCCTGCACTGGAGACGTGTGCGCGGCTAACAGGCCATTTCGCTCATTTCTCCAGATAACCATGGAGATTGAGCATTGAACTCTCAAGATTTCAAGCACCGGCCAGACCACCCCCCTTGCCAGTACATGACAATCCCCCAAGCCTCAAAGGCGCTGGGCATCAAGGAGCACGCCCTCCGACGCGCAGTGAATAAGGGGCTCATCCCCTTCTACACACCGTTCGGGTCGCGCCGCTTTGTGCGGCTTGATGAGGTGCAAGCCTTCATTCAGGCACATCGCTGCCTGGGAGGTGCAGTATGAAACTGCGTCCAGAGACCCCCAAACTTGGTCCACTTGAACAGGGCATAGACGATTGGCGAGACAGTCGGATACCAATCGTTCCCTTCAAGCCAAGATCAAAAGCCCCTTCAGAAAAAGGCTTTCTTGGATACACCTCCAACCCGGCAAGTCGACAGCGAATTGAAGATTGGAAAGCGAAGATTCCCGATCACAACATTGCTGCCGTTATGGGAAGCGAGATCGCCGACGGTTGGCTGATCGCAGCAATTGATGTCGACGACGATGTTTGGGTGAACGTCGTAAAGGCCTTGTTCCCGAATTTCATCAGTGCAAAGCGCGGCAAGAAAGGGATAACGATCTTCGTGAAGGTCCGCACCGGGCCGAATCTCAAATCAACGTCGTTCCAATGTGTAAGCGTTTTTGGCGGTGTGGACTTTCTGTCCAAAGGCAAGTGCACGATTGTGCCGCCGTCAATTCATCCGGAAACAGGCAAGCCATATGAGTGGATTGGCAAGCCGCTATATGAATGCTCACCGGATGACCTCCCCGAGTGCACCAAGCGCCACCTCGACATTATCAAGGCAACAGTTACCTCAGCCCAGTCAGCCATCGTTATCATTGGCACAGGTACACATGATGCTGGCCTAGCACTGACAGGCGAACTCATAAGAGCCGGTGCAACTGATGACGAAATCAAGGCGATATTCGCTTCGCTCCTACCAACAGACTATTCCGGGAATTCGTTGGAGGAGCTCCCGGAATGGATTGAGAGTGCTCGCCGCAAAGGCTTTGACCAACCGGGCGGGGACACCCCTCCGCGCGACGAATACATCGCGCGATCGGTCGAAGAAGAGCTTGGCCTGATCGCTTATGTCGAAGGGCACGGCTTTCTTCACTACGAAGAGGGTCACTGGAAGCGCCTGCCGGACAATCTGATCGACCAGGTATCAAAGAGGCACATCGTGGCGGGCGGCGGCAAGCAATATGCCAGTTCACTGCTGCGGCCAGTGCGCATTTGCCTGTCTCTGAATGTGCTTCGACCGAAATTCGGTGAACACAGCGGGCTAATTTGTTGCCTTAACGGAACACTCGATGTTCGGACGGGTGAACTGCTTGAGCACTCTCCCGATCACGAACTTAGATACCGTCTGGATATTGACTACGACCCCGGTGCCGAGTGTCCCACATATGACAAGCTCATCAACGACACGCTAATGGGCAATGAGGCGTGCATCAGGCTGTTCGATGAATATGCGGCCCTTACACTGATACCAGAATTGCGGTTCCAGGTTGCCCTGTACCTGCTTGGCGAAGGAGGGAGTGGCAAGAGTACGCTGCTGCGCGTCGTGGAGATGCTCCACGACCCCAACGCGGTTAGTACCACTCCTCTCGACAAGTTGGATGACGAACGGTACCGAACCGACATCGCCGACAAGCTGATTTGCATCAGCTTTGACGTCCAAACTTTAAAGAAAGTCTTCGGTGAAACCTTCACGCGGATCACCGGTGGTGATCCGATTGCGGTCCGCAAGCTCTACCAAGAAGTTAAAGGCACTGTGCGGTCAACAGTGCGCTTCATGGGTTCAATGAACCCTGATACGCCGGGCTCCATCTCATCACCCGACGCGCTGGAACGTCGCTTGCTCCTCGTTCCATGTGGCCCTCGGGTCAAAAGTCCGGACCCTGACCTATTTGAAAAACTGAAGGCTGAGAAGGCCGGTATTCTGGCCCGCTATGTCAAAGCTCTCCAGCGGCTCCTGAAGCGCAATCGCTTTGATATCCCGGATGTGGTTCGGGATGAGGTGCGCGAATACATAACCTATCAGGATGCTTTTGATGTGTACGCGGCAGAACGGCTTCGTCGCGGCGACATCAAAACTCCAGTCGCCGAAATTGCCGAGGACTTCAATTACTGGGCGGATCGGCACGGCGAGAAGCACCTAAGCAATCACGTAGTTGGTCGCAAACTCAAACGGTTGGGCTTTTCTCGCAGCCAAGAGCGCCGCGATACAGGCCAAGGCAGTATTAACACCAGGGTGGTCAACGCCGAGATCACGGTCCCGCGCCGAAGCTCGGGTGGCTACTCATTCTAGGTGGGCTGTCACACTGTCACATTACCAAACCCGGTTTGAGAATGGCTTAGGGGGGGAGGGGTACCCCCCCTCCCTCCCTATCCAGCCCGGTCAACCTCTGGTTGGCACTGTGACGCTGCTACATCTGGTGTGTAGACCCCCAATCCGTGTGGGTAGTTCGCAACCGCAGAGTTCAGCCCAGAATGGGCCATTATGGCACCTCGGTTACATGTTCGGTTACACGAAATATTCCGTACACCCACAGAAATTCCTGCAGCGAATCCACCGTGATTTTTTCGGTCTTTTGACCAACGGATGAAGCTATGTCGTTCAAATCATCAATTACCAAGCGCATTCGGAAGCGCACAAACAAGGCCGGTGAGGTCGTGTTCCAAACTCGCCACGTCCTCAACTACAAACACCCTGCGGACGGGAAACGTCGGCAGGAGTTTTTCGAGCGTCGCGCCGAGGCGCAGGATCGCCAATCGCAGTTGGCAGCGAGCATCGAG
>JALUYN010000601.1 GCA_027012915.1 Cellvibrionaceae bacterium | reverse complement strand
TTGGCCGAGCGAAGATGCTGCTCCAAATCTTCCAGGGAGGTACGCATCTCTGCTACCAGTTTTTCAAATTCTTTTTTCAGTCTGGTGTAGTTCTGCTCGGTGCGTGAAACCGCACCATTGATGGAGTCCGCATAGGGAGCGCCCTGGGCTTTTTGCTGCACCAATTGAAAGCGATGCAAGGCGTTTTCAGAACGTGCGGTTTCGGCCGCTATTTTACTGGTGCGCACTGCCAGCTGATTGATATGGCGTGCCATCCGCATGGTATAGGTGGCCATCTCATCGATAAATTTGGTCAACGCTCGGAAGCCCACCGCTTTGTCGCCAGCACGCAACGATGCTGCCTGCGCATTGCTGGCGGTCAGATTGATAGTTCGACAATCTTGCAACGTATGATGCAACTCAGCTGCAACAATCGCCGCCACCACGTAGTAGTTGTGCAGATAATTACTCTGACGATTGTTTCGCAAACTGTTGTTTGATCTGTCGGGCACCATAACTCAGTCCATCGAAGGCTATCCTTTGCCTACAGAGTGTAGACAGGCACAGCCCAGTCGTAAAAAAGTCTTTACAGACAAGGTTAGCGGCCGAAGGCAGCAAGGCTTTACCCTATTATTGATCAATTGGACCAAGGGCATAACAATCGACGTCATCTCACCTCAATCATAGAGATGACAAGCCACCAAATGATCCTCTGCGATTGCCTGCAGGCGCGGCCGCTCTTTGTGACAACGGTCCATCACCCGATCACAGCGCCCGGCGAAGCGGCAACCTGGCGGCAGATTCACCGGTGATGGCACCTCCCCTTCAATTAGCCCGTGTTGTCGCTGCTTCTCCTGATGTGGATCAGCCAGCGGATTGGACTCCGTCAGCGCCTGGGTATAGGGGTGCTTTGGAGAAAAATACACGCTATCAGCAGGCCCTTGCTCTACCACGCTGCCGAGATACATCACCACCATGTCATCAGAAATGTAGCGCACCATGGACAGATCGTGTGCAATAAACAACAGGGTCAAACCCATAGACTTCTGGAGTTCTCCAAGTAAATTCACCACTTGAGCCTGCACCGACACATCCAGTGCGGAAATGGGCTCGTCGCACACCACAAACTCCGGCTGCGTAATCAAGGCTCTGGCAATACCAATGCGCTGGCGCTGTCCTCCTGAGAATTCATGGGGATAGCGCCCCAAATGCGAAGCATGCAGGTTTACATTCTCCATCCACTGCGCGGCTTTCTCGCGACGTTCTGTGGCTGAGCCCATACCCTGCAGACGTAGCGGCTCGGTAAGGATTTCTTCCACGGTCATGCGAGGGTTGAGAGACGCATAAGGGTCCTGAAATATCATCTGCATGGTTTGGCTATGACGCCTGAAATCAGCAGCGCGGTATCGCGCGGGAAGAGGCTCACCCCGGTAAATCACCTCTCCTGAACTCTTGTCGTGAAGACCAAGCAGGGCTTTGCCCAAAGTGGATTTACCTGAACCACTCTCCCCCACCAAACCGACAATGGAGTTTTCCCGGATAACCAAAGACACATCGTCCACCGCCAACAGTTCCTGACCGCGGCCAATGTTGAATTTCTTTTGCAGGTTTCTAATCTCAATCATTGCCGTGTACCTCTGCAGCGTTCTTCAGATACACATCCGATTGCCGCACGGGCGACAGTTCATGCTGTAGCCAGCATCGACTGATATGTCCACTGTCAACCGACAGCAAGTCAGGCTGGCGAGATTGGCACAGTTGCATCGCGTGAGAACAGCGAGAGCAATAGCCACACCCCGGCGGCGGCGCAAACAGATCGGGAGGACTCCCGGCAATTGGTGTCAGTTGCGCATGATCGGCCTCGGCGACTGACGGCATAGATTGTTTCAAGCCAAGGGTATATGGGTGGGCGCTGCGATAGAAAATATCATCTACCGAACCGCTCTCGACTACCTGTCCGGCATACATGACTGCGACCTGATCGGCCATTCGTGCGACCACACCGAGATCATGGGTAATCAATACAATCGCCATACCCTCTTCTCGCTGGATTTCCCGCATCAGCTCCAATACCTGATTCTGGATCGTCACATCCAGCGCCGTTGTGGGCTCATCGGCAATCAAAACACTGGGGTTACACGCCAACGCCATGGCGATCACCGCCCTCTGCAGCATTCCGCCTGAGAATTCAAAAGGATACTGTCGCGCCCGCTGTGCCGCTTCGGGAATTCGGGTTCGATCCAGCAATTGCACCGCGCGAGCCAGAGCATCACCGCGAGCCATGCCACGGTGTACCATCAGGGTTTCAGCAATCTGATCACCAATGCGCATGGTCGGATTCAGAGCACTCATAGGATCCTGAAAGATCATACTGATCTCGGACCCGCGCACCCGGTTGAGTTCGGTAGGCGACATGCCAATGATTTCCCGCCCATTGAGCATTGCTGATCCCGATACAATGCGCCCGGGTGGCACCGGTATTAATCCCATCACGCTCATCATGGTCACGGATTTACCGCACCCCGACTCTCCAACAAGCGCCAGTGTCTCTCCGGGATTCACCGACAGTGACACACCTCTCACGGCCTGCACGCGACCGCCTTCCGTTGTGAAATCCACCCGCAGATCGTCAATACTCAATGCCGCTATATGATTAATCTGGTTCACCACTTACCCCTTCATTCTGGCATCAAGCGCATCACGCAAGCCGTCACCCAACAGGTTAAAGGCCAATACAGTTGCGCTGATCAAGACCGCCGGAAACAGCAGCTCGTGCGGATGACTCAGAAACGATTTGATTCCGTCATTACACATAGCCCCCCAGCTGGGGGTTGGTGGTGCTACACCCATACCGATAAAAGACAGAAACGCCTCGGTGAAAATTGCAGAGGGAATCGCAAATGTCAGAGAAACCAGCACCACCCCCATGACATTGGGCAACATGTGGCGCCAAATTAGGTAATGGGGTGACGCCCCCATCAATTGCGCAGCCTCCACAAAGGGTTGTTCACGCAGCTGTAAAACCTGCCCTCGAACCAGACGTGCCACAGAAGGCCACCCCAGAATCACCAGAGCAATCAGCATAGGAAAGATACCGCTCTCTCCCGATTCAATGCCCATAGCCACGCGGAACAGAATCATAAACAGCAGGAACGGTAGCGCAATAACGAAGTCGGCAAATCGCATCATCAGCTCATCGACTCTGCCCCCCAAATAACCCGACAAACCGCCGTAGATGACCCCAAGAGCTACGAACAACAAAGGAGCGACAATGCCTATAAATAACGACGTCTGCGCACCGTACACAAGACGCGCCAACATATCGCGTCCCAGTTGATCGGTACCCAAGAGATGCCATGTCAAAGACACTTCTCGGCCCAGCCATTGATCGCGGTCATTGGTATCGGCTTCTATCAGACCGCGACTTACAGCGTCATTCAAACTGGTGGCATGACGGGGAGAAACGGCCAGTGAATCGTGGCTAATAATCTGGCCCGCACCATCGATGGCCACCACGGAATAATGATAGGTATCGGTTTTTAACTTGAGACGATCTTCATAGAACACCTGATCGTCAAACTCAGTTGCCCCCAGCGGCAACCCCAGGTCTGCGATGCCCGACGGTTTGAGGATATGACGATAGACTCGATAATAACTTGCACCGTCCACGGGTTCCCACGTTAGCTTTACGCTTTCTGTGTGGGGTTCAGAGAACACCCTAAGCCCGGTAACGCGGGTTTCCGTGGCCTGCTGATGAGCAGCGTAACGTCCCTCCCAGGGGCGGGTTTCCACAATCAGTGACGTTCGCGCAAATCCGGGGCCCTGGGAAACCTGGGTCAAATCCTGTTTTTCCGGATCCAAAGGTATAACTAAAGGAAAGACAAAAGCCATCAACAATAGCCCGGCAATCAAATATAGGGACCACAGCGCTCGTCGATTGCGTTTCAATCTCTGCCAGGCGTCCTGCCAGTATGACAACGACGGACGCACTAACTGTTCGGCAGATTTGGAATGTTCCAGTGGCGCAAAATCATCCGCTTTTAATGAATAGTTCATGATCACGCTCCACTCTTGCCGACGCGAATGCGCGGATCAATAAAGCCGTAGAGAATATCCACCACTAGCACCATCAGGACCAGAAACGCGCCGTAAAAAACCGTGGTTCCCATAATTACGGTGTAATCCAATTGCTGCACAGCTTGAACGAAGTAACGTCCCAGCCCCGGGATGGCAAACACCAGCTCTACCACAAAGCCACCTGTAGTGATTGCCGCAATCGCCGGACCGAGTACCGTCACCACGGGAAGAATGGCGTTGCGCAGCTGGTGCTTGAAGAAAATCCGCAGCGGCGAGAGCCCCTTTGCCCGGGCCGTTCGAATGTAGTCGGCGCTGGTCACCTCTAACATGGAGGAACGCATCAAGCGCGTTAGATAGGCCATGGTTCCCAACCCCAAAACCAACGCTGGCATTAACATATGCTGAAATGTGCCCCACCCGGCCACCGGCAGCAGCGAGCTGCCCCACCATTGGTTGAGGTTTAAGATGCCGAGCTGACCGAGCATCGCGAACACAAAACTCGGCACCGAGACAGAGACCACAACCAAAAACATGATCACGCTGTCGGGCCAGCGATCACGGTACACTGCCGTGATTGCCCCCCAGACAATACCCCCAATGGCGGCAATCAACAGTGCCAGCACCCCGAGTACTGCAGAGATGGGAAAGTGCTCGCGAATAATGTCATTTACGCGGCGATTCTTTTGAGTAAAAGAGATGCCAAAGTCTCCCTGCAGCATATTGCCAATATAAATGACGTACTGTTGCGTGATGGGCTTGTCCAACCCGTAGCGAGCCTCGAGGTTTTTTCGAATCTCCGGTTTCATGGCCTTGGCATTGGCCAGTGGATCTCCAGGCACCACATGCATGGCGACAAAGGTGGCGGTAGCAATAAACCAGATGGTGATCAGCCCGGACAACAATCGTTTGAAAATAAACTGGGTCATGGCGTTGCCTCCGGCGCCGCAATACGCGCGAACCTGAAATTGGGGTCACCGCCTATGGGACGGCGCACCACACCGTGCAATCTGGGGTTTTGCACATACACCACGCCGCGCTCATACAGGGGCACAATCACGGCGTCCTCCACAATCAAGCGCTGCATCTGCGCAAACGCCTGCGCCCGCTCTTCTCGCTGCAGCGACCTTTGCGCTACCGCGACCCAGTGATCGTACTCCTCGCTGGCATAGCGGCCGCGATTATTGAGATTCTTGCTGTAAAACAAGTCACCGTAGGTCAACAGATCGTTGTAGTCTGGCCCCCAGCCAGAAATGACCATATCGAAGTCGCCCGAAGTCATCTTCGCCAAGCGCTGCTTGAAAATCTGTGCATCCACACGCACATCGAGCCCCAGCCGTTGTTTCATAACCGCCTGCAGATACTCAGAAACCTTGGAGCCACCCTGACTGTCATCGGCCAAAAGAGTAATCGGTGGCAGTTGCTCTACTCCCAGTTCCTGCTTTGCCAGCTCGATGTACTTGCGCCCCAGATCCAGGTCCACGGGTACCCGCTCTGGGGGAAACTCCCGCACAAAATCATCATCAACACCTTTCATCCAGCGCGGGAAGATGGTGCGTGCAGGAAAACTGCCGGGATTACCAATCACCTTGTATACGAGATCTTCGGTATTGAGTACGGTCTGTATTGCCTTGCGCAAATACTTGCTGCGTGTAGCCCGCTCGTCGCGCTGATTGAACTCGATAAAGAAGATAGCGCCGTCCATAAAAGTCTTGATTTGCATGCGCTCCTGCATGGCACCAAGCAGAGCCTGCTCATTCATGCCATTGGCCATGGCGATCATGCCGTCGCGATAGAGATTCAATCGGGCATTGGAATCCTCGGTAATATAGGGTGCGTCGATGATCTCCAGCCAAACATTGTCACGATCCCAGTATTCAGGGTTCTTATCCATGCGCAGCGACGCACCGTGAATCCAGGATGTCAGCTTAAAGGGGCCGTTGTAGAGCAAGTCTTCGACATCGGCGGCGTAGCGCTCACCACGACTTTCATAGAACTCCTGGTTGACCGGATTTAGCACACCGAATGCGGTTAATCCCAAAAAATACGGACAGGGTTGAAACAGATCCACTTCCAGTGTGTGGTCGTCAATCGCTCTGACTCCCAACTCACTCAGGGGTAATTCACCTTCGTTAATCGCCTGGGCGTTAGTAATGGGGTAGAGAATAAATGCGTACTCGGAGGCGTTGGCTGGATCCACAACCTTGCGCCAGGCAAACACAAAATCATGTGCAGTAACCGGTTTGCCATTGCTCCAACGGGCATCTTCGCGCAGCCAGAAGGTCGCGCCATCCTCACGCAGCTCCCAGCGCTCAGCCACTCCCCCCACCAGATTGTTGTCGCGGTCATAGCTGAGCAGGCCCTCCATCACGTGAGTTAACACCATAAAACTCACGGAATCGGTGCTGCTGGTGGTATTGAGATCGGGGGGTTCCTGCGTCAGAGCGATGGAGATACTGCGTTTGTCGTAATCCACACCTTGAACCTTTGCAGGCTCGCAGGCACTCAGCAGCCACACCATCAATAAAACGGATAATACTTGAGCAATTTTCATGAAATCTGTCTGAATCTAACGTATTTATTCTTTTGTGAGGACATTCCTTTCCACAGAGTCCAAACATACCCCAATTTATCCTGAAATAGATCAATAAAAACGACTTTTTCGGTAGAAACCGGACCACTATCCAATGTAACCTCCCCCGATTGATAACAATTATCGAAATCAACCTCATATAAGTATCCATTGCGAGTAGATTCCTATGTCTCAAACCTTACCGCTAAGCCAGCTGGCCATTGGTCAGGCAGCCACAGTGGAATCGTTTATCAATCAGCTACCCAGTTTTCAGCAGGTTTGCCAGAACCTGGGCATAAAGCCGGGATCATCGGTCGAGATTCTGCGCAAGGCGCCGGGCAAAGGGCCATTGCAAATCAAGGTGCTTGGCACCCTTTACTCTATGCGTGAATCTGACGCCCAAGGTATCCGCGTAAGCCTTTAACTTCTGTACGATCTAAAGAGTCCCTTCGTGAAAGAAATTGCCATCATCGGTTCGCCCAATTGTGGCAAAACCACCCTCTTCAATCGCCTTACTGGAACCCGCCAACGCACGGGCAACTGGCCAGGTGTTACGGTTGAGCGTAAAGAAGAGG
>JALUYN010000600.1 GCA_027012915.1 Cellvibrionaceae bacterium | reverse complement strand
CGGCAGGCTTATCTCCCCAGCCGCAAGTGGGTAGATGGCTCTGTAAGTGATGATCTACCCGCCAAACGCCTCGCGCGGTTATACGCGGTAAATCACTATATTGTGAGTCAGACCAATCCTCATGTATTACCGTTCCTGAGCGATAGTCATCGCAAACCGGGGCCTGTATCACAATTGCAGTATGCGGCGGTGAGTACTGCGCGAATTTGGTTGAACACCAGTCTGGATATCATGCAGAAGCCTATGACCCGCAGCCCACTGCTGACCAAGGCCTCGAATATGCTGCTGTCGATTGTGAATCAGGATTATGTTGGCGATATCAATATTCTTCCGTCCCAGCGCTTTAATAATCCGTTGAAGATTCTGGCGCATCTGACGTCGGACGATATTAGAAAGTTGATGTTAATGGGGGAGCGCTCTACCTGGCCCAAACTGGAAATGATTCGCACCCAAACCAAGATAGGCCATACCCTGGAAGATATTCTGCGTTCATATGAATCGGACTTTGTGTACAACAAATCGTCCCGGGCGAGCCTGAGTACAGAGAAGAAGGCTAGCTAGAGCTTAGTAGACTTCCTCTAGTGGGGCGGAGTAATTTTGCTGCTCCGTCCCCTCGCTCCCGTGCTTTGATTAAGAAAATTCAATCCAGGTGGTTTTCAGTTCTGTGTAGTCGTCGAAGGCGTGCATGGATTTGTCGCGGCCATTACCAGACTGCTTGAAACCGCCGAAGGGCACTGTTATATCGCCACCGAAGTAATTGTTGATGCCCATAGTGCCAACACGTACCTGTTCGGCGACGCTCAGTGCTTTATTGATGTCCTTGGACCAGACAGCTCCCGCTAACCCGAATATGGAGTCGTTGGCGATGGCGACTGCTTCTTCTGCTGTTTTGAACGGTATAACCGACATAACCGGACCAAAGATCTCTTCCTGAGCGATACGGTGTTTATTGTTGACTCCGGTAAAAATGGTTGGCTCGTGATAAAAGCCGTTATCGCCGTCACCCAGGGTTACGCGACCACCGCCAAATGCCACGTGGCAACCTTCCTCCTGGCCAATGCGCACGTATTCCGCCACGGTATTGTATTGTCCCTGGTCTACCATGGGGCCCATAGCAGTTTCAGGGTCCAGTGGGTTGCCGGGCATCCAGTCTTTGGCATGTTCAATGACTTTAGCGATAAATTCATCGTGTATGGATTCCTCAATCAGCAAGCGGGTTCCTGCGGTACATGTTTGGCCGCCGTTATAGAACACGGCAGTTGCGGCCATACTGGCAGCTTGTTCCAGGTCGGCGTCGGCGAACACGATATTGGGGCTCTTGCCACCCAGTTCCAGAAATGTGCGTTTTAGGTTGGATTGCCCCGAGTACTCCATCAGTTGTTTGCCCACAGGGGTAGAGCCGGTAAAGGTCAGGCCGTCTATATCCATATGGTTGGCAATATGGGCACCGAGTTTCCCTCCGGGTCCGGGAAGTACTTGGAGCACGCCATCGGGCAGCCCCGCTTCAGAGGCCAATTGTGCAATGCGAATCGCTGTCAGTGGGGTGTTGGAGGCCGGTTTGACGATAACCGAGTTGCCAGTGGCCAGTGATGGCGCTATTTTCCAGGCGGTTGTCGATAGTGGAAAATTCCAGGGAACGATGGCTGCGACCACGCCCAGAGGCAGGCGAGTAATCAAGCTGAGCGTACCTTTGGGGGTGGCAGAAATTTCTTCGTATACCTTATCGATTGCTTCACCAGTCCAGCGAATGGTTCGCGCAGCGGAGGGGACGTCCACATCGGTCGTGTCGGCGATGGGCTTGCCGACATCCAGAGTTTCGAGCAGGGCAATTTCTTCTGCGTGTTGTTCGATCAGTTCTGCCCATCGCACCAATACCATTTTGCGATCCGCTGGTGCCATGTCCGACCACACACCGGATTCAAAGGCCTGGCGTGCAATGGATACCGCCTTGTCGGCATCTTCAGGTCCACAGTTAGCGACGTCTGCGAGCTTTGCTCCGGTAGCCGGGTTGTAGGTAGGGCGTGTATCGCCAGACAGTGCATCGACATACTGGCCGTTGATATAGGCGCGTCCCTCAATCGTGAGCTCGGCAGCTTTTTTCTGCCAATCCTGCAAGGTGTTCTGGGTCATAGAGATACCTCCGGGCGGGGGGTGATTAAAATGGATTCAGAGCATACAATCAGCCGCGCTAGACAGATGGACGAGGTTCAGATCAATCCTTCGTCTTCGTCCCACAGGTTCTGAGAGCTTTCCTGAAGGGAATGTCTCAGTTTTTCGCGGTTGAGCAGTTTGAGTTGCACCGCCGGCGGCAGTTCAGTAAACATAATGGTGTTTTTGTGCACCAGCAGCTGAATGACGTCTTCAATGACACGAGCCAGGTTTAAATCGCTTTCTGCCAGCGCGCGTTGAGCACCTCGCTCGCCGTCTTCTGATATGAAGGCAGATACGTCTGGATGATCGGCGCTTAAGAACTCAGCGTTATCGAATGGGGCATCCCGAACCAAGGCGATTATCTCGGACGCCTGATTTCGGATAATATACGGCATTGGCTCACGCTCCACGGTTATTAATGATTCGGAGTGTAGCTTAATCCCGGGGGAAAGTTCTGCCAAGAATGCGTTTATCGCCTCTATGAGCCGCTGATTGATTTAAATCATGTGTGGGCCTGGTGGAAAATTGTGTTTACTTTTTATGTTGAATAAAATGCCATTTCGGCGCTGAGGGGTTCAGCTTTGCGCCGGGCTGCCGTTGAATGTGGCGCAACTATTAGGGAATTTAAGGGAACGTTAATGATGTTAAAACGAAGCATTGCGGCTTGTGTATCAGGCTTCATGTTATTTGCTGCTGCCGGTGTAAGCAGTGCCTCGTCAGTAACATCCCTGCGAGAAGCTGTTTCAGAAGCCGTTGCTAATTCGCCCGAGATCATGGCCGATTGGTATAAGCTGAAAGCGTCAGTTGAAGAGCAGCGCGTTGCCCGCGGTGGCTACTACCCTTCTATCGACCTTAACGCAGAGGCTGGGCGTGAAAAAGTTGATACCCCCGTGCGATCAAGCGATGCCTATCACCCCGATAGTACACGCCTGACCTTGACTCAGATGCTGTTTGATGGCTTCAGTACCCGCAATGAAGTGGCTCGCCTGGACCATGAAAAACTGGCCAGCTATTACGATTTTCGCCAATCATCGGAGGATATTGCTCTGCAGGTAGTGCAGGCGTATTACGATGTATTGCGCTATCGCGAGTTGGTGGTGTTGGCCAAGGAGAACTACATTCAGCACAGATTGATCTTCGATGATATTGAAGAGCGCGTAACCTCGGGGTTGGGGAGGCGCGTAGATCTGGAGCAAGCGTCGGGGCGCTTGGCATTGTCCGAGTCCAATCTGTTGACTGAGCGAACCAATCTGCACGATGTTACTGTTCGTTTTCATCGACTGGTTGGTATTGCTCCCGCGCGTTCATTGGAAGAGCCTGATTTTATGGGTGATCTTATCCCTGAGGCCAGGTTGCAGGCGCTTGAAGGAGCCTTCCAAAATAGCCCTCAACTGAGTGCTGCTATCGAACGGATTCGTGCCGCGCGAGCGGAAATGAAGCGCAAGAAGTCGGCGATGATGCCGCGTCTGGATTTACGCTTGCGACAGGAATTGGCGCACGATACCAGTGGTCAGGAAGGCTTATTCGAAGAGCAGGCCGTTGAGCTGGTGATGACCTACAATATTTACAACGGTGGTTCAGACAGTGCTTCTATTCGCCAGTCTCATGAGTTGATGAATCGAGCCCGTTCTCTTCGCGACAAGGCCTGCCGTGATATCCGTCAGAAAGTGCTGATTGCTCACAATGATATTGCGGCTCAGCAGAAGCAGGTGCGTTATTTGAATCGCAATCAAGAAGCGATTGGCAAGGCCAGAACTGCTTATCGTAAACAGTTTGATATAGGTCAGCGCACGTTGTTGGATCTACTGGATACAGAGAACGAGTATTTTGAAACCCGTCGTACTCTGACTAACGCCGAGACTGATCTTCAGCTGTCCAAGGCGCGAACTTTGGAGGCTATGGGGCTATTGCTCAAGTCCTTTTCTTTGAACGGTTATGGTTTTGAAGAGTTGTCTGAACTGGATCTCAAGCGCGATGATTCGGGCGAGGAGGGATTTGGCAGTTGTTCCACTGAATTGCCGGATCAGGATGATATCGACAATGACAAGCTGATCAACGATCTGTTTGATGACCCGCGTTTTCGCAGAAGCCCGGATGGCAAAGCCGCGTTTAATTTGAACGTGAATTTTGAATACAATTCTTCAGTAATCGCCCAAGCGATCCATTCAAATTTGAAAGATGCAGCCGATTTTCTCGCTAAGTACCCTAGCTTGAATGGTGTCATTGAAGGTCATACAGATGATCGCGGTTCCGATGCGTACAATCAGGTCTTGTCGCAAAGCCGCGCTGAGGCGGTAAAACGCTACCTGACTGTCGAATTGGGTGTTGAAGGTTCCCGACTGCAGGTCAAGGGTTACGGTGAATCCCAGCCGCTGGCTAGCAATACTACCCACGAGGGGCGCTCCCAAAACCGTCGTGTCGAGTTGGTGCTGGAAGCCAATGTACCTGGTCGCAAACCCCGACTCTCCGATTTCACCAATCTTCGCTACGACGCGGAAAAGGGCACGTTGAACGGCGGTGGCGAGGCAAATCCGGGGTGGGCCTACTAGATCACTATAGTGCTTTGATTTATAAGGTATTAATTGCCTGAGTATTGTATATACTTGGGCGATATCCCCCGTTGAGAGCAGCCCTGTTTTAGATGACTACTACCAAAACCGATCATTTGTTGGAATGCTTGCTCTACATGGGGCGCTTTCACGGTTGTTCTGCATCCGAAGATGCGCTCTTGTCGGGCTTGCCTGTGGTCGATTCACTTACGCCAGATCTTTTTTCCCGAGCGGCTGCCCGTTGTGGCTTAAGCAGCAAAATCGTATCGCGCTCCGCTTTGCCCTTGAATGAGGGCTTATTGCCTGTTGTTTTGCTGTTAGAT
>JALUYN010000599.1 GCA_027012915.1 Cellvibrionaceae bacterium | reverse complement strand
GAGGTGCTCTCAGATGAGGGGATGGCTCGAGTTGTGTTTGCCGAGGATTCTTCGTGTGTCGAGGACGTTGATCTGCAGGCACTTAGCGAGCAGTACTCTGGCAAGGTTATTCTAGTTCGTCCCAAATTTAAGTTTGATGACCGTGCTCCCGATATTTCTGGAGGCAGAGAGCAACACTGGTTTTGGCGTGTTTTCTTCGAAAACAAAGCGCTGTATCGCGACGTGTTGGTGGCGGCGTTTCTGATCAATCTGTTTGCGCTGGCGTTGCCGATTTTCACCATGAATGTCTATGATCGTGTGGTGCCGAATCATGCGGTAGAAACGCTGTGGATGTTGGCTGCAGGCGTGGTGATTGTGCTTGTCGGCGATTTGTTTTTAAAAACCATGCGCGCCTATTTTCTGGATCTGGCCGGTAAGCGTATCGATATCAAGCTGTCGGCGTTTATCATGGAGCGGGTGCTGGGAATGCGCATGGAATCCAAACCATTATCGGTGGGGTCTTACGCCAGTAATCTACGCTCTTTTGAAACCATTCGGGATTTTATTACATCGGCGGGAATTACAACGTTGATTGATTTCCCGTTTGTGCTGGTATTTCTAGCCGTATTGCTGTGGATATCACCTTGGTTGGTGTTGCCATTGCTGGTGGGCATGGCGGTGATCGTCATCTATGCGTTTTCTACGCAGTCAAAAATGGAAGAATTGACCCAAACTACCTATCGTACGGCGTCCATGCGCAATGCCATCTTGATTGAAAGTCTCGCCGGGCTCGAGACAATTAAGGCTCTGTCTGCCGAGGGCATTGTTCAACGACGTTGGGAGCGATCGGCCGAGTTCCTGGCCAAAGTAGGAGTACAGTTGAAGCTGTTGTCCGCATCGAACGGCAATGTTGCGGCCTGGTCACAGCAGGCGGTGTCAGTTGCGGTAATTGTCACCGGTGTCTACTTAATTACGGCAGGTGAACTGAGCATGGGCGGGCTGATAGCCGCTTCCATGTTGACCGGGCGTGCTATGGCTCCCTTGGGGCAAGTGGCAGCATTGACCACCCAGCTGCATCATGTGAAAACTGCCTTTGAGTCACTCGATGATATTATGGCTCAAAAAGTTGAGCGACCTGAGGGAACTGCATTTCTGTCACGTCAGAGCTTTAGTGGCGATATCGAATTTCGCAATGTCAGCTTTAACTACCCGGGTACCGACGTTGCAGCGTTGAAAGATGTATCGTTTTCCTTAAAAGCCGGTGAAAGTGTGGCAATTTTGGGGCGGATTGGCTCGGGTAAAACCACTTTGCAGAAATTGGTTATGGGGTTGTACCAGCCAACGCAGGGCTCGGTTTTGATTGATGGTATCGACGCTCGTCAATTAGACCCTGCGGAGTTGCGACGCAATATCGGCTACGTGCCTCAGGACGTCACCCTGTTTTATGGCAGTTTGCGAGAAAATATTGCTATGAGCGCGCCTCATGCCTCAGATGCAGATGTGGTTGCTGCTGCTGAAGTTGCCCATTTAAATGAGTTTGTGAACCTGCACCCGCAGGGTTTCGATATGACAGTGGGTGAGCGAGGGGAGTCTCTATCCGGTGGTCAGCGCACCTCCGTGGCTCTCGCCAGAGCGGTTATCACTGATCCCCCCATACTGTTGCTCGACGAGCCCACTAGCTCCATGGATCAGTCCACAGAATCCTGGGTCAAGAATAAGCTGGAAACCTACGCTGACAACAAGAGTGTGATTCTGATTACCCATCGCACCACCTTGCTGCCCTTGGTGGACCGTATTCTGGTCATTGATGGAGGCCAGATTGTGGCTGACGGCCAGCGCGATAAAGTGGTCGAAGCTCTGCGCCAGGGGCGCATAGGGAAGGGCATATGATCGCGTCTTTGAAAGTGGTGTTACTGCGAATCTGGCAAATGCTGTTGCGGTTTCTGCTAAGCGTGCAGAAAAAGATGGTGCTTTGGATAGAGTTGTTTTTCGAGCGTCATATTCCGGCTGAAGATGGCTCCGTCGTCGATTGGCACGACGCGGCTGATCGAGCTGTTTTGGAGCAGGAACCAATCCGCACTCGAGCCATGCTGTATACAGTTGTTTCCGTGGTCGTTTTGCTGTTTTTGTGGTCCGCTTTTGCAGAAATTGATGAGGTTACTCGCGGTCAGGGGCAAGTAATTCCATCCCG
>JALUYN010000598.1 GCA_027012915.1 Cellvibrionaceae bacterium | reverse complement strand
TGTTATCGCTTTGGCGTTGTTGTTTGCACCTTCCATCAAGTTGCACTTTTCAGGCAACAAGAAAGCGGTAGTCGGAGGTGCGAGCTAGTATGCGCAAGCTCAATCGATACATTGCACGCACGGTTATCGCTGCGATTTTAATGGTGCTCCTGGTTATTGTCGGGTTGGATTCCATTGCAGCTTTGGTGGATGAGTTGTCGCAACTCGATGGTGATTACGACTTTGTCGAGGCGCTGCGCTATGTCGCCACCACCATGCCCAGCAGTATCTACGAACAATTACCGTTTTCCGCTCTGGTGGGCTGCCTTATAGGTTTGGGCATTTTGGCCAGCTCCAGCGAGTTGGTGGTGATGCGTGCTGCGGGCGTGTCGATTGCGCAAATTACCTGGGCAGTGATGAAGCCTGCGTTGGCCTTTATTGTGGTGGGCCTGTTGCTGGGCGAATACGTTACGCCTCTGACTGATCAGATCGGAGAGAGCAGGCGGGCCATTGCTCTGGGTGATACCAAGGCGTTGGAATCGCGCCATGGCTTGTGGAATCGTGAGGGCAACGAGTACATGCATTTCAATGCCGTACTGCCCAACGGCAAGCTCTACGGAGTCACCCGTTATCGTTTTGACGACGACGGTTTGATTGAGTCCTCGAGTTTTTCTGAGTCGGCCATTTATCAGTCAGGGTACTGGCTGGAAGAGGGCGGACGCGAGACCGTCTTTGAAAACGGTGAAATGACCCTGCATCAGTTTGCGCAGCGACGCTGGAACACGGAGCTATCCCCGGAATTGTTGAATGTTCTGGTGCTGAGTCCTGACGCACTATCCATTGCGGATCTGTACTCTTATTCCAATTATTTGAATCAACAGGGATTGGAGAATGCCGAGTACCGCCTGGCATTTTGGAAGAAAATAATGCAGCCTCTGGCGACTGCTAGTTTGGTGTTGATTGCTATATCTTTTGTGTTTGGTCCCCTGCGTGAGGTGACCATGGGGTATCGAATATTCTCGGGTGTTATCGTCGGTATTGTGTTCCGTACCAGTCAGGACCTGCTCGGACCTTCCAGTTTGGTATTCGGCTTTCCACCCTTGTTGGGCGTTTCTATCCCGCTAATGATTTGTTTCGTGATTGGCATAGTCCTGCTGCGGCGAGCTAACTAGTTCGCGCTGTTTTTACGCGAACTCCATCATTGCCACGTACAAGGTGAACTGCCTAGATAGGGTGCCTTGGGGCAAGCGGGAATCTAGTGAAACTGGCAACATTTCCGCTCCAAGGCACTAAATATGCTCACTTCATTAACTTGGGCAGCTTCTTGGGTTTTGCCTTAGGTTTCGGCAGTACCACAACCTGAGTACCGCTGAGGTGATCGTGAGCGCTCATACTGTTGCCGTCGATCAGACACCACCAATAGCCCAGCCCACCCAGGGCGAAGGACAACCACGCAAACACACAGCGTTTAACGCACTGAGCCCATGAGGGCGTATTTCCTTCGTTATCGACCACTTTCAGGCGCCAGGCTTTCATGCCGACGGTCTGTCCACCGCGGCGCCAGAAGAAGGCGTTGAAGAGCACGACCACAACCAGCATGAGCGCAAAACCCACAGGCCCCAGCTCCATTTTGTCGCCGCTTTCGTAGGGAAACTGCAGCAGTTGATATTTAACGGTCAGGGCAATAGCACCGTAGGCCATGAGTACGGCCATCATAACCAGGCCATCGTAGACCATGGCGGCCAGACGTCGCATCAGTCCCGCGATGGGTACCGCCTCTGAAGAGGATGCTGTTTGGGTGCTAGAGGCCGGAGTGGCCTTTTTGGATTTGCTGCGTGATTTGGTTTTAGACATTAACAGAGCCCGCTAAAAATGCGGGCGTTATTGTAACAGATGGTATTGAGGATACACGCCTCAGAATTCGTAGCTGACAGACAGTTTCAGCTTGTCGCCCGAAAGGCGAATTTTGTAGTCCACATCCTGGGTGATCTGGCCATTGCCGTTACTGGTAGGCACGGCTTTATTATCTCTGTAGTGTTTGTTGCGTACGCCGTCCCAGTAGGTTCGGAATCCCATTTTCACCAGCTTGGAGACCACTTTTCCACCAATGCGCACGTCTTGATGATCTTGCTGCAGCAACCATTGATGGTTGAGTGCTCGCTGTTGCTGCGACATGTCCTGTGAACGAATATGGCCCGCAGAACGCAGCAGTTCCTCACTACTCATGCCTGTCGAGCGAATCCACTGAGAGTCGTCCTCACGCCCGTGTTTAAGCGGGTTGTAGTAGTTCATATCATCCGGAAGCACCAGTGCGCTGGAGGTTTGACCTCCGTGGCTCAGCGTACTTGCGAATCCCGCTGCTATCAGTAACAGAGTCGTGATCACTCCATTCAGGCGGTGCTTTAGTGTTGAGTAATACGTCATTTTTCGTTTATTCATAATCCCAACTCCTGGAGCCTTTTTTGATGATCAGGCCTTATCCAAAGTATGGCTTATCTTTACTGTTTTTATCGGCGCCCGGAAGAGATCCTGTTAGACGAAAAGGTAATGTGGGTTTGTGTCTCTCATATGACAGATTTCACAGTTTTTTGTGACAAATACCGCAGCTGGGATTGGCCGTGGCCTGTCGAGCGAGGCGACACTTAGGTTGCGAGCTAAGAAACTAGCGTTCGTTATGGTTTTTTAAGCCTTGCAACTCTAAAAAATCTCCAGCCTATGGATAAATTTTCTAATGATTTTGAGCTGACAGGGGCGTGAACGCATGTGCGTTGCGTTTCAAATAAGTGTTTGAAAAATGGCGAAAAAATCCCTCTGAACTATCCTAAACGCTCAGTCCAATTGTCTATTGGTGACATAAATTAAGGCTGGCAAAGAATGTCAACGTTTCTGCTCGTTTGAGTCAATGTAAGGCATTGGGGGTTCTCGCAAACTCCATGGTCTTCAATCTGAGAGCATCAGGGACGCTGCATCTGCAGTGCCACGTGTTCCGGGAATTGATCATCACAAACTAACCTAGAGGTGAACTATGGCGAATAACGCTTACATCTACGACGCGGTGAGAACTCCGCGAAGTAAAGGAAAAAAAGACGGTTCTTTGCATACCGTAAAGCCAATCGATTTGGGTGCAGGCCTTCTGCGTGAACTGCAATCTCGTCATGACCTCGATACTTCCTACGTAGACGATGTGGTATTCGGTTGTGTAACGCCTATTGGTGAGCAGGGCAGTGATGTTGCCAAAATGATCGCTCAAAACGCCGATTGGGACGAGTCTGTAGCGGGCGTCCAGCTGGACCGCTTCTGCGCCTCCGGTCTGGAAGCCTTTAACACTGCAGCCGCTCGCGTTGCTTCCGGATGGGAAGACATGATTGTTGCCGGTGGTGTTGAATGCATGTCTCGCGTGCCTATGGGTTCTAATGGTGGTGCCATGGCGGGCGATCCTGAATTCGCTATGAAGACCGGTTTCGTACCTCAAGGTATTGGCGCTGATTTGATTGCGACCCTGGAAGGCTGGAGCCGTGAAGACGTAGACGCCTACGCCATGGAGTCCCAGAAGCGCGCTGCGCACGCTCGTGATAACGGCTACTTCGACAAGTCTGTTGTACCTGTTCGCGATCGCAATGGTTTGATGATCCTGGAAAAAGACGATTTTATTAAGCCTGATACCACCGTAGAAGGTCTGGGCAAGCTGAAAGCTTCCTTCGAAATGATGGGCCAGTTTGGCTTTGACGATGTGGCTCTGCGCAAGTACACCACCGTTGACAAGATCAACCACGTTCACACTCCTGGTAACTCCTCCGGCATCGTTGACGGCTCTGCCGCCATCCTGTTGGGTAGCGAAAAAGCCGGTAAAGATTTGGGGCTGACACCGCGAGGTCGCGTTGTTGCAACTGCGGTACTGGCAACTGATCCCATCATCATGCTGACCGGTCCTGGCCCAGCTGCTGAAAAGTGTCTGAAGAAAGCCGGTCTGAAAAAATCCGACATCGACCTGTGGGAAATCAACGAAGCCTTCGCTTCTGTTGCCATGCGTTACATGAAAGACCTGGATATCTCTCACGAAATCACCAACGTAAACGGCGGTGCCATCGCTATGGGCCACCCTCTGGGTGCCACTGGTGCCATGCTGGTCAGCACCATGCTGGATGAGCTGGAGCGCACTGGTAAGAAGCGCGCCATGCTGTCTCTGTGTGTGGGTGGCGGTATGGGTATTTCCACCATCATCGAACGTGTGTAATCGACGGATACGAATTTAAGGTAAAAGAATCATGAGTGTATTTAAGTACGAGAAAGATGCCGACGGTATCGTAACCGTCACTATGGACATGACCGGTCCTGTGAATGCCATGAACGAAGAGTACAACGTGGCAATGAACGAGACCGTTGAAAAACTGGAGGCCGAAACCGGTCTGACCGGTGTGGTTTTCGCTTCTGCCAAAGACACTTTCTTTGCTGGCGGTGACCTGAACATGCTGTTGGCGGTAAAAGAAGAAGAGACTGAAGAGTTCTTCCACGGTATCGTGGCTACCAAAGAGCGTCTGCGCCGTCTGGAAAAACTGCCTGTTCCGGTTGTAGCTGCCATTAATGGTGCGGCTCTGGGTGGCGGTTTCGAGATTTGCTTGTCCTGTAATCATCGTGTGGCACTGGACAGCAAAGCAGTTCAAATTGGTCTGCCGGAAGTCGGCCTGGGTCTGTTACCTGGCGGTGGCGGTGTTGTACGTATGGTTAACCTGTTGGGTCTGACAGACGCGCTGCCATATCTGCTGGAAGGCAAGAAAGTTGACGCTTCCAAGGCTCTGAAAGCCGGTCTGATTCACGAGACTGTTGAGTCTCTGGATGAACTGGTACCTCGCGCCAAAGCCTGGATCAAAGAGAACAAGGATAACGAAGAAGCTGCTGTTCAGCCATGGGACCGCAAAGGCTTCCGCATTCCTGGCGGCAACGCCAACAGCCCGAAACTGGCGCAAACCATTACCATGGCTCCTGCCATGCTGCGTCAAAAAACTCGCGGTCTGTTGCCTGCGCCAGAAATGATTCTGGATGCTGCTGTTGAAGCTGCACGTTTGGACTTCGACAACGCTCAGACCATCGAAGCGCGTAACTTCGCTTATCTGGCGTGCAAGACTCCTCAGGCGAAGAACATGATCACCACCTTCTTCTTCCAACTGAACAAGGTCAATGGTGGTGGCAGCCGTCCAAAAGACGAGCCAAAGTCCAAAGTATCCAAAGTTGGTATCCTGGGCGCCGGTATGATGGGGCAGGGCATTGCCTACTCTTCTGCCATGTCTGGTATCGAAGTGGTTCTGAAGGATATTTCTCAGGAAGCCGCGGACAAAGGTAAAGCCTACTCCGAAAAGCTGCTCGACAAGCGTGTATCTCGTGGTCGCATGACCGAAGAGAAGAAGGCCGATATCCTTGGACTGATCACCGCTACTGCTGACGATGCGGATCTGGAAGGCTGCGATCTGATCATTGAGGCCGTATTTGAAAATATGGAACTCAAGCACAAGATCAACAAGTCTACCGAACCTCGTCTGGCCGAGAACGGTGTTTGGGGTTCCAACACTTCAACTCTGCCGATCACTCAGTTGGCTGAATCCAGTGCCAAGCCAGAAAATTTCATCGGTATCCACTTCTTTTCTCCAGTAGACAAGATGCCTCTGGTAGAAATCATCACCGGTGAGAAAACCAGCGATGAGACTCTGGCTCGCGCTTTTGACTACG
>JALUYN010000597.1 GCA_027012915.1 Cellvibrionaceae bacterium | reverse complement strand
GCGAGACAGTCCCATTTAAGTATCCTCGCCCTTCAACTTAATCTGTAAAACGTTCGTGCCAGTAAATAACGCGATCATGGCCTCTGTAACTGCCAAAATTAATCATAGCCTGTGGCAACAAATCGTCGTCGTGGGTCAACCCGTTTTGATTCCAATCAAATTGCAACCATTCCATATTAGTCAGATCCACATCCAACGGAAAGCTGCCCGTATTTCCGGCTCCGGGAGCACCGAATACCAGCCCCGTATCTCCACCATTTACAGCAATATTGATTGCATCGAGGCTAGTAAAAGTTGCAGTCGAAGTACCACCGCCCACAGGAACGCTTAAAGCTGCAATATTGGTAATCGCAGTACCGTCAAACTCCACTCTGGAGCGGGGAATTACCGTACAGCTGTCGTCGGCAGACAATAGCCACAGAGTTCCATTCCAGTATTCCACCCGCAGTGGCGCAGCTAAGGAAGCGGTTTCCGGCCCATGCACACTTTGGCTCAGCAGGCGCCCGTACCTCATGGTCAGCCCGGCAATATCCGCAGTATCCAGTTGACGAGCATTACAATTCCCAGCAACGGAGCAATCGCCAGAAGTCGATGCATTCATATCCGGATTCTCAAACGCGCGATCATCAACGACATCATTCATTTGCACGCCAACATACACCTGCACAATCGGTGCTTCCAAACCACTGCGCTGAAAGCTGGCGGTAGTATCAGCAAGCGTGTAGACACCGTTACCCCACGTGGTCGAGGCTATCGCCGGCACCTGCAATCGGCTTCCCAGATCAGTGCCATTGTTTCCACTTTCAGAGACAAAATCGAAGCTGGCAACGGGATACCCAAGCGCGGAATCGTAATTTTTCAACGCCGAGCCGGAAACATTTACCGCGGTCGCAGTATAAGCAACGGACAGCGTAGGCTCGCTCAAATAGGAAAAACTGCCACAACTGTTATCAATGGCATCGCCGGAAAGTGTAAAACGGTCCGGATAAAAGCGGCCGATAGTCGGTGATGCGGTACCGGTAACATCGCCAGAAGAGAGATAATCTCCATCCGCTATGGAGGCAAAAACCTTAATGGCACCAGCCTCGTCCCAACTCACATCGGTGGCCCGGAGTCGCCCATCGGTGGCCGTCAGGGAAAAGTTGCCTGGAGACAGATTGCTGTCACCACCAACGCCGCCTGATGGAAACTCCACACTGAAAAAGTTCAGCTCTACGGTTTCTGCCGTTGAATTTTCTCGACCAAAGTTCGGTGTAATATCGCCATGAAAATTCACAGAGTCCACCTCGACGGTAAAGCTCTCCCCTGCCGCCCTGAAACCCGCAGCGGAATCCATTTGCGCCGGTTCGGTTACACCGGCCACCGTCCTGACGAGAAGATTGGCAGGTTTCACTACAAAGTTGTTACTGCTACCGGATAGATATTCTCCGGAAGCGGTGCCATCGGCGAACAGAATATTGTGCCGGGCATGGAGCGATATGGCGCCGACATCAGGATAATCCAGGGTTAATTCTGCAGTGGAGTTAGCGCTAAAACGGAGCGCACGATCCGCCGTATAGCTACTGACGCCGCCCCCGCCATTGTCATTCTGGGTAGCTATTGGGTAGGCGTTACCATTGTTCACCAAAGAAACCTGCTGCCCGCGACAACTGCCTGGGTTATTGCACTCTGCGGCCAGATCCACCAGTTTATCGCCGCCCGAAGGAAAAGCACTGACACAGGATTGGCTTACGTCATCAGTCCTGACCGCCTGAAGGTAAAAGACCGCACTTTCAGCTCCGGCAATCTGAACAAATGGGTTAGCTACTGAACCGATATTGTTACCCGCGCCATCGATAAAACGAAAGCCTGAGTCGTAAAACTCGATATCAGGATCTTCAGAGGCGGAATCACTGCCGGTGTTGATATTCACCGCATTGGCTCCCGTTGCCACCTCGGGGTGACTGTACTGCAACGTCACACGGGAATTAGCACCGAAAGTATAGGTTGCGGTGCCGTTATTGTTGCTAAAGTTAGTCAGTGTTCCCGCAGAGGGAGAACTCCAGCGACCTTTGCCACTGTTACTTGAAAGATTAATGCTGACCCCGGCACCTGGCGCCAGTTCTGAGTGATCGGCCGCGTGTGCAATGAGGGTTACTTCGGATGCCTGACAGGTCAGCCCTTCGGCATTACCAAAAGAGCTGCCGCCATTGTAACTAATAGCGTAATGATCAACGCTTGGCGTGGCGTTGCAGGGTCTGCTCTGGTGCATAACCAATTGAATTTGAGCGCGGTTCAACACTTCCGTGTACACACCGACTTCGTCGATATCTCCGTTAAACAGGTATTGGTTGGTACCCACCCGCTTACCGATATTCAGAGGATCGGCGTTTGCTCTTAGCACCGAATTGGCAAATGTCGTGGTTCCAGCTTCTGCACCATTAATGTAAAAGGTCAAACTGGAACCATCATAAACCAGCGCTACGTGAGTCCAGGTTCCGGTAGGCGGTAATGACACATTCAGATTTCGCCGTCCTGCGCTGGTTTCAGCCCGCCCACGCAGGTTTCCGCCTTCGGAGAATATTCCCATCTGGGCGCGACCGGAACCTCCACCATGAACGGACTTGGCCATTACCTGGCGCATCCCATTCCAACTGTCGGGTCTTATCCATGCAGTATAGGTAAGTGCATCACTGCCGTTTAAGTCACTATGATGGGGGACCTGAATATAATGACCACTGGAACTGCTCATATCCGCGTAGCTACAGGTGCCGGGTGAACCCGATATGGCAGGAGTATCCTCATCGGTACTTAGACCATTAGCCGCAAAACCGTCATGTCCATTGCCGGTGGCGTCAACTACCTCGCCCGAAGACCCATTCCAGCTATCCTCATCCATATACCAGTAAGCTACAGGATCAGGGACAGTAACTGGCTCAGTTACTATAATGGCATCGGAGCGACTTACACGATCGCTGTCTGTACTGGTATTCGAACAAGCGTCGTCTTCATATGCCACCATGGAAAGGTCGTAGGTCCCAACGTCCGAAGGCGCGGTGATCGTAAAAGAATCAGAGTATCTCCCCGTCCCGAAATGATCGCCATGATTCACACAAGTCGTATTACCATTCAGAGTGTACGAAGTTGATTTCCAGTCACCGGTATCTCTTGGGAAACTCTGTGATCTGGTCTCAACAAAGACAGTAACATCAATATCATCTCCTCCCCCAACCGTCGCAGTTTCTGAGCCATTCAGAGTCGCATCGGTAATCGCCCGGCAACCCGCTACTAAACATATAAAGACAATCAGTAAAAAGCGATTTACCCCGATTTTCATGGAGCTCTCACCTCGCATCAAAGCACGCTGCAAACTATTCATAGAAGGCTAATCCATAAACGACGACACTTGCACCGTGCGTCTTGCAGATAATGCCCCGGTACCACATGCACCAACACTGGAAATGGAAAAATAGCTAGTACCACTGGTAACAGTATAGGAGCAACTTAACGCAGCGGAACAGGTTTGCAGGCCTGCCACGCCAAAATTCAAAGACGTCGCAAGGCCGTCGCAATTGGTCTGTGCATTACCCTGGGTAATTGGACTGGAGTCATCGTACAACACTCTGTTCATGGCATACTGGGCACCGCTTTCCGCAGCGTAAAACGCACGCACGGTAATTTCTTCCTGTACAGTCGCTGTTGCAGATTGCCCGGTATAACGCGCGACGGTTAGAGCCATACCGCCCATAGTCAGAATAATAAAGAGGGCCAGCGGCATCAGAAAACCGCGCTGCGAAACGAAACTCCCGTTATTGCGAGAAGCAAAGCGACGCGGCAATCCTCCTACGCAGTAACTCATAGCTACTCGACTCCGCCGATGGTTCTGACTAGGGCACATTTCGAATCAGTACCTCTTGATTGAGCTCTACCCCTTCGGAGCCCTCAGTGAAAGTCAACGAAATTGACAAGGTCGCATTGAGATCCTGCGTACCAGCAGACAGAGTGAAAGGTGTTACTGCAGCAACACCATCGGCCAGCATATCGCCTGTTCCCGCTGGTATGCCTGTCGAGTCAAACGGCGTCCGACTACTGACACCCGCAAAATAGCGCAGTGACCCAGCATTGAGGCAAAACGCTTCCGGATAATCCCCCAGAAAGAAACGCCGGCTCCCAGAATTGCGTTGCCATTGTTTTGCCGCACTCAAGGTCAGTTGGTCGGCGGTGCGTGACGCCAGGCTTGCCAGCGAAACCGGCGTTGCCGCATAGATCTCATTGGCAGCCATGGCTCCAACAATAACGTAGCGCGCGGTGCCAAAATCCAATGAATGAGGTGCGGTATCAATAGTTGTAACTGCAGACGCGCCATTGGCTGTGTCAGGTAACTGGCCGATATAGTTGCCACCACCAGCCATCGGCAGAAACTCTACACAGTTACCATTGACGCGCACGCTATTTGGAACAGCACCGCGTAACTGGCGCGCCATGCGCTCTAACGCAGCCCTGCCCTTGGCAATTAGCTGCCCACGATTAACGGTGGCGACGTAGGAGTCGATGGTGGCGCCTATAAAATTGACACCGAGAACGGATACCACACTAAGAATCACAATGACTGTGATTATTTCAATTAACGTAAATCCGGATTGCCTTGGGGTGACTCTGTTCATTAGAAATTCGCCCGATAAGCCGAGAGAACAACTTGTCCGCCGCCATCGCTGGTGGCGGTCACTTCAATACGGCGAAACTGAGCATTTTGTGCCGCGGGCAATCCCAATTCAGTGCCCGCGCTGGTCACTGCCACGGAAATGGCGCAATTGCTTTTGGTATTGTCGTTGTGAGCGTTGTAATCGCCAACGTCGTCCAGATCACTATCCACTGCAATACCGTTGCAACCGTTGGCACCGACTTCGGCACTGCCGCAAGCGGGTACACCACCGGACGGTGTGTTTTCGTCAAACTTGCGTGCCAGAATTTCATCGAGCTTCGCTTGTGCGCATTCCAGAGCGCGGGTTTGCACAATGGGATCGACATTGTTAATGGCCGCTTGTTGGAATACGCGGACCAGGGCCAGCAAGGCGATACTGACGACTACCATAAAGGCAATCAGCTCAATTAGGGTAAATCCTTTTGCCCGTTTTTGTCGGCTATCGCTAAGCTCTAGCCGACCAACGCCAATATTCAGATTGCGTGTAGGTTGGCTAGAACACAGTGATAGCCAACAACTGCGGAAGTTATCTCGCATAACCACTCCCGCTCACCTGTACCGTTAGCGTGTCGGCGCCACGCGTCAGAGTGAAACTGGTAGCCGCTGGAATACGACCCAGCTTGTCGTAATTCAGCGTTCGAGCTGTAACTGTGACACCCGAGGGTAATGACAGAGGGTACTGAGTACCGCCGTTTAACAAAGCCGCGGCGTTTTCAGTAACAGACAAAGTGGTAGAGGTGGTAACTAGTTGCACAGGGTTGGTGGAGCTATCTCGTGCCATGGCGATTTGTTGCGCATAAAACAAAGCCGCAACGAGATCGTCGCGGCTTGCTTGGAGGTCGGTATTGAGATTCAGAAAGCGGGGGACTACAACAACACTAAGTGCCCCTAGGATCAAAATAACGGCGATTAATTCAACCAGGCTAAAGCCAGATTGCCACCTATAACCTTGATTCCGAATCACACCGCATTCGATCAGTTACAGTTAGCAGGTGCTTGTACTGCAAACATAGTGAATGGAAATACTTCATTTGCATCTGTCGAATCGTTATCGTTATTCAGGTCAACTGCGACAGTACAATCGTTACGACTACCATTGGCATTCGCCCAAGAACTGCCTGTTGCGCTAGCAACTGTATAGACCCCTACATCGATATTGGCGAATTGTTGAGCTGCTGCCAGACAGCTACTACGTCTAGTGTTCACAATCGCATTAACATCAGCACCAGCCAAACCGGCATCACAAGCTGTGTAAGCCGCAAAATTTACGGCACTGGAACTGTTCAAACTACCGGCCAATCCTTTCGCACCAGCCTCTTCAGCGGCATCGGACAGATCCAAAAAGCGCGGAACGGCTGTAGCCGCCAGAATCCCAAGAATTACGATGACCGAAATCAGTTCAATCAGAGTAAAACCCTGCTGCTTTACCATTTTGTTCATAACATTACCTTTTGTGTTTAGGCATCGGCACCATTGCCGGAATGAGTCAAATCCAAGAGTCCCTGCTGCAATTGGACAGGCACCTATTACCCCTTTGCCTGCCTAAAAAATAAACCGTTTCAAAATTCTAGTAGAAATACTCTTATATTCCAATCAGTTGAGAGAAGTTTTTATCTTTCCACTTGAAGAAAAGTAGTCAAAATAGTCGCCGTCACCGCCAGACACCGTTAATTGAAAACGACAGACCCCTTTTTGTGGACGAGACGTCCTATATTGACTGCGTAATTCAGCATCATCGTCCATATCGGGAAGGGCACCGGGATTTCGGAATAATCCTTCCCACAGCTGTTGGCAAGCTCCCAAATCATTATCAATATATGGAGCACGTGCGCCAATAGGCCACCCTCGACGATTCAACAAAATTTCCGTTTCATCATCCAGCCACAGAGAACGTGGCTGATGTTCTCTAATCCACTTTACATGGAGCATTGAAATCGCTGAAGTAAAATGCGACGACAGTAGCTGCAAACCTGATTTGCGGGCATCCCCTAGTATCTTCTGGTAGAACTGAACCGATACCGCCATCAATACCGCGATCATGCAGACAACGACTACAAGCTCAATCAACGTGAAACCACCCTCTTTAAGCCTGTACTTCATACATGCTCCACATGGGAAGAAAGATACCCAGCGCCAATATCAGTACGAACCCAGCCATCATAACAATCATAATCGGCTCAATTCGATCGCTCAGTGTTTTAAGATCATACTCCACTTCCCTTTCGTAGAATCCTGCAACCTCTTCCAGCAGAGAATCCACCTGACCACTTTCTTCACCCACGGAAATCATCTGTAACACTAGAGGCGTAAACAAACCTGTTTGATTGTGAGTACGCAGAAGAGAATCACCACGCTCCACTCCGGCCTTGATATCAGCTATTTTTCGAGTCAGATAAGAATTTCCCATAGCTCGAGCACATAGATCCAAAGACTGTGGCAGTGGCACGCCGGACTTCAGCATCAAACTGAAGGAACGAGCATAACGAGCCATCAACGCTCGAGAAATAATGTCGCCGACCAACGGCATCTTCAGTTTGTTCTTGCCCCACCACAGGCTGCCC
>JALUYN010000596.1 GCA_027012915.1 Cellvibrionaceae bacterium | reverse complement strand
TTTGGGGCTAGAACAATCTGGCGGGCTTCTTAGCGGCTTTGCGCACGGCTTGCCACTCTTTCAAACTTCGGGCGGCGTCCTCTCCGTTCAAACTATCGATGATGTCGAAGAAGTCTTCATTAAAACGGTCCTCGATCACTTGAGGGCGGGGCTTGCCTTTGACGGCGTAGACCGTTTGGATATTCTGGTGATCAAAGCTCCGCCACTGCTGCTGGTCTTTCAGTAGCGTATATGTGTGGCCCTCTAACTGCTCGATAACTCTACCCGTATCAAAACTGCGGACACGCTCCACAGCATCTTTGTACTGGTAGAGAATGCTATAGGCCGAGGCGGCGGAGGAGGACGGATAAGTCAGGTATTTTTCCGAGAAGTTGGCCGCAAACTGCGTGCCTCTCTCGTAGTTATAGATGAACGGCACGCGCCAGCTCCAGGGGACAGCACCCACGACTCCCTGCATGGAAGTAGGGCCGGCCTCTTTTGCCATACCCAGTGTCAGGCTTGGCACCACAATTTGCATCTTGTCTTTCAGTCCCATTTTATTGGCTATCTTTAATGCTTGCGCCATGTCGGAGCCGAACTGCACAAGAACCAGTACATCGGCGCCACTGCTTTCTGCTTCTATCAGTGATTCACGAAGCGTGCGAATCGGCGGGCGTGGGAACTGGGTGCGTAATCCCGGGTGTGTTTCGGTGTTGGCTGTATCGGTGAACTTGCGCATGGACTCTTCGGTAGACCAACCCCAGGTGTAATCCGCGGTGATATAGAAAAAGCGCTGTCCCTTGTGGTGGCTGTTGAGGTACTTGGACAGTACCTTGGCGGCCATCCAGGCGTTGTAGGATTCCCGAAACATGTGGCGATGCCCCTCAGTGCCGGTGGTGGCGTTGGAGTATGTGAGGGTGCCAAAGTAGATTAAATCCTGGCGTTTGGCTTCTTTCCCCGCGGCGATAGCTACAGCGCTGGAGGATCCTCCGAACACCATTTTGACATCATCTTGAGCAAGAGCCTGGACGTTTTTCACCGAGCGTGCCGCTTGGGAGGCGCTGTTCTTGGTGATCAGATTAACGGGTCGCCCCAGTATGCCTCCGCTGGCGTTGATTTCCTCTACTGCCAACAGGGCTCCGCGCATCTGTGCCAGTCCCTGATCTCGGTAGGCTCCGGTCTTTGGGTAGTTTAGACCTATGTTAACGGGGGTGGCGAAAGTTGTCTGCGCGAAGAGTATGGCGGATAGTGCAGCCCATAATAGAGGCCAGGCTACCGTCAATTGGGTAAAGCGATTCATGGGGTCTCTCTGCTTATTGTTATTCTGGAAATACAGTCTTGAGCGAGGGTGTTTATAGCCTGAGTACAGGCACGGGGCTATTGGACGAACGTCTAGCAGGCTGCCGAATGTCTTTTACTGCCCCGTAGATGACTTGTTATAACCTGAACAGAATCCACTACGGGTATTAGCATGTCCCTGAAATGAGGGATTGTGTATGAATGTTATAGACACCAAAAAGCGTATCCGGGATGTATTTGAGCGTTTGGCTGAAACCGGCATCGATATCAATGAGGCGGTATACGAGCACTTCCTGTCCCGATCAACAGTCGCAGCGGAACATATGGCCAGCGTTGATGAGCGCATGAGAGGGCGCATGCTTGAGCAGGTGATGCTGTTGTTGATGGGAGATACCGAGCAGCAGTATCTGGAATTTGAAACCCGCATGCACCGTAGCTACGGTGCTGAACCTGGCCTGTATTTAAAGCTCTTCACCGCTGTTAAGAGCGCGGTTAAAGGCGCCCTGGCAGACGACTGGGGCGAAGCAGATGAAGTAGCTTTTAACGAAACCATTCAGCGTCTTATGTGCAACATTAGGGTTCTGGAAAACGGCTAATTTTTCATCCTGCTGAGGCGTTGTTGTGCAATTGCAATGAACGGCTTGCCATTCTTTCGGGGCGCTCTAGAATGGCTGGTTTCCCGCTAAAAAATTGGTCTGGTCGCGCTCCATGAATCCCTCTTTTGTCCACTTGCGTCTGCATACGGAATTCTCACTGGTTGACAGTTTAATCCGGGTAAAACCGCTTATCGGGGCGCTGCAGGAGATGAACATGCCTGCCTGTGGTATTACCGACCAGTGTAATTTCTTTGGTCTGATCAAATTCTACAAAGCGGCTCAGGGCGCCGGAATCAAGCCGATCGCGGGCAGTGATTTCTGGGTGTGGCCCCAATCCAGTGACGACAGTCCTTATCTAGTGACCTTGCTGGCCATGAATCCGCTTGGCTATAAGAATATTACTCGCCTGATTTCCAGAGCTTATCGGGAGGGACAGCACCAGGGCGTGGGCTACCTCAGGAAGGAGTGGCTGGCGGATGCAAGCGAGGGAGTGATTGCGCTCACGGGGGGCAAATTCGGCGATGTTGGGCAGGCGTTGCTTAAAGGCAAGCCCGAGGAGGCCAAGGTGCTGTTGCAGCAGTGGATGGCGCTTTACCCCGATCGATGTTATCTGGAGTTACAGCGCACAGGGCGGGCTCAGGATGAAACCTATTTGCATGCGGCTGTGGATATTGCCGGCGAGCTGCAGTGTCCGGTAGTTGCTACCAACGACGTGCGTTTTCTCAAGGCCGACGATTTTGAAGTTCATGAAGCTCGGGTGTGCATCGGCGAAGGGCGAGCGCTGGACGATCCTCGCCGCGAACGCCGCTACAGCGAACAGCAGTATCTGCGCTCGCCGCAAGAGATGCAGGAGCTGTTTTCAGACATTCCCGAAGCGCTGGAAAACACCGTCGAGATTGCCAAGCGCTGTTCTCTGGATATTGAGTTGGGCACTTACTACCTGCCGGACTACCCGATTCCCGATGACTTCGAACAGGATCCGTTCTTTACCAACAATATCCCCTACGAAACACTGTCGGGTTTCGCCAGCACTGCCATGGCTGAGAAGTGGCAGGGCCGTGAGCAGGAAGATGCTTACGCCGATATGCTGCGCACCAATATTTTCTTCCAGAAAATTTCCTACGAAGGTCTGGATGAGCGCCTATCGTTTCTGTTTGACGTTGAGGATCCCAGTTTTCCTGAAACCAAGAAAGCCTATATTGAGCGGCTGCAATTTGAACTCAATATCATTATGCAGATGGGGTTCCCCGGCTACTTCCTGATCGTAATGGACTTTATCCAGTGGGCCAAAGACCACGATATACCGGTGGGGCCAGGGCGGGGCTCCGGTGCCGGGTCGTTGGTGGCCTACGTGCAGAAGATTACCGATTTGGATCCGCTGGAATACGATCTGCTGTTTGAGCGATTCCTCAACCCCGAACGGGTCTCCATGCCCGACTTCGACGTCGACTTCTGCATGGACAAGCGCGATCAGGTGATTCAGTACACCGCAGACACCTACGGTCGCGACGCGGTATCGCAGATTGTGACCTTCGGTACCATGGCCGCGAAGGCTGTGGTGCGCGATGTTGCGCGGGTACAGGGCAAGTCCTACGGCTTGGCCGACAAATTGTCGAAGATGATTCCTCCGACACCGGGTATGACACTGACCCAGGCGCTCAAAGAAGAACCCATGTTGGTGGAGTTTCTCGATACCGATTCCGAAGCCCAGGAAATCTGGGATATGGCGCTGCAACTCGAGGGCCTCACCCGAAACCTGGGTAAGCACGCCGGGGGCGTGGTAATTGCACCGACCCTGCTCACCGATTTTGCGCCACTCTACTGCGACGAAACCGGCAGTGGTCTGGTAACCCAGTACGATAAAGGCGACGTGGAAGACGCCGGACTGGTGAAGTTCGACTTCCTGGGGCTGCGTACCCTGACGATCATCGATTGGGCCAAGAAGATGATCGACAAGCGCCGTGAGAAGCAGGGCGAAGAGCCCCTGGTAATTGAGGCCATTCCTCTGGACGATCCCAAGACGTTCAAGTTGCTGAAAGCGGCGGAAACCACCGCGGTATTCCAGCTGGAATCCCGCGGTATGAAGGATCTGATCAAGCGCCTGCAGCCGGATAACATCGAAGATATGATCGCCCTGGTGGCACTGTTCCGACCCGGTCCTCTGGATTCGGGCATGGTAGATGACTTCGTAAACCGTAAACACGGTCGCGCCGAGGTGGCCTATCCGGACGCCAAGTATCAGCACGAAAAGCTGGAGCCGATTCTCAAGCCCACCTACGGCGTTATTGTTTATCAGGAACAGGTGATGCAGATCGCCCAGGAGCTGGCGGGCTACAGCCTCGGCGGCGCCGACTTGCTGCGCCGGGCCATGGGTAAGAAGAAACCCGAGGAGATGGCGAAGCAGCGCTCCACCTTTGAAGAAGGAGCGGCCAGCCAGGGGGTAGACCCCGAGCTGGCGATGAAGATTTTCGACCTGGTGGAAAAGTTCGCCGGTTACGGCTTTAACAAATCTCACTCCGCCGCCTACGCCGTGGTGTCCTACCAGACGGCTTGGCTCAAGGCTCACTATCCCGCCCACTTTATGGCGGCCACCATGTCTTCGGATATGGATAAGACCGACAAGGTGGTGACCTTTATCGAAGAGTGCCGGGAAATGGGTTTGACCCTGTTGCCGCCGGACGTGAACAGTGGCGAATTCCAGTTTAACGTGGACGATGACGACAATATTATCTACGGGCTGGGGGCCATTAAGGGGCTGGGCGAAGGCCCCATCGAGAATATTATTGAGGCCCGCCAGGATGGCCCGTTTGTCGACCTCTTCGATTTCTGCGCCCGCATCGATCCGCGCCGGGTCAATAAGCGTGCATTGGAGGCGCTGATTCGCTCCGGTGCTGTGGACAATCTGGGGCCGAAAATTGATCGCGACTATGATCGTGCGGTAATGAGCGCTGCCATGCCTGAAGCGGTGCAAGCTGCTGAGCAGAGCGCGGCAAATGCCAATGCCGGCATGGCGGACTTGTTTGGTGATGTGGTACCCACCGCTACGGACGGTGGTGATGTCTACGCCGATTTCCGTGAGGTGCGCACCTGGAGCATGAAGGAACGCCTCAATCACGAAAAGGACACTCTCGGACTGTATCTGACAGGTCACCCCATCGACGAATATCGCAAGGAAATTAAGCACCTTGTGTCATCCCGCATTGTGGACCTGAAAGCCGATCGCAACAGCCAGAACGTCGCGGGCCTGGTTGTGGGGTTGCGGGTCATGAAAACCAAGAAGGGCGACAATATGGCCTTTGTCACCCTCGACGACCGTTCCGGTCGCATCGAGGTGGCCGTGTTCTCCGATACCTTTAATGAGTACCGCGAAAAATTGGTAAAGGATGGCTTGCTGGTGGTTACCGGTCAGGTCAGTTTTGACGAGTACAGTGGTGGCTTGAAAATGCGAGCGGAATCCGTACGCAATCTGGATGACGCCCGCACACAATTGGCTCGCGGGCTGCGCTTGCAGCTGATGCCAGATAAAGTGAAACCTCAAATCGCTCAGACTCTGTCGCAAACCATCAAACCCTACGTCAATGGTGGCTGTCCAATTACTCTGGACTATCAGCGCCAGGGCGCTCGAGGCACTCTGAAACTCGGCAGCGATTGGAAGGTCGAGCCGGTGGACGAGCTGCTGGAGCAGCTGCGCGAGATTCTTGGCCGCTCCGCTGTGGAACTACAGTACTGATGCGGTTTTCAGCGGCGCGGCGCGGCGCCTGGCAATGATGTTTTTGAGTGGTGATCGTCTCGACTCTGCAGTCATTTTCGCGTATTGTACCGCATCATTATTCGGCCCATTTAGCCACAAACCACGGCATTTCAGACCCGATGGTCAGCGCTGGATTAAAAAGCACTGCTGGTGTGGTAACTTTTCACACAAGTGATCAGGATATTTTGACGACTATGAACCCCAACTACCTGGAATTCGAACAGCCCATTGCCGATCTGGAAGCCAAGATCGAAGAGTTGCAATTGGTTGGCAACGATAACGACATCAATATCGCAGAAGAGATTTCCAAGCTGCGTGAAAAGAGTATCAAACTCACCGAGAATATTTATACCGACCTGAGCCCATGGCAGATTGTGCAAGTGGCTCGTCACCCTCAGCGTCCATTTTCCGGCGACTATATCAAGCGTATTTTTACCGACTGGGATGAGCTACATGGTGATCGTCACTACGGTGATGATAAAGCCATCATCGGCGGTGTTGCGCGTCTGAACGATACGCCAGTGATGGTAATTGGTCAGGAGAAGGGACGCAGCGTGAAAGAAAAAGTGGCGCGTAACTTCGGTATGCCCCGCCCTGAAGGTTATCGCAAGGCGTTACGTCTGATGGAAATGGCTGAGCGCTTTAAAATGCCCGTGGTTACTTTGATTGACACTCCTGGGGCCTACCCGGGTATCGACAGTGAAGAGCGCGGTATCTCCGAAGCTATCGCCCAAAACCTGGCGGTTATGTCTCGCCTGCGTACTCCCGTTATCTGTACGGTGATTGGTGAAGGTTCCTCCGGTGGTGCACTGGGCATCGGCGTGGGTGATCACCTGAATATGTTGCAGTACTCCACCTACTTTGTAATTTCTCCAGAGGGGTGCGCCAATATTATCTGGAAAACCGTGGATAAGGCGCCATTGGCGGCTGAGGCCATGGGTGTAACTTCGAGCGTGTTGCAGGATCTGGGCATTATCGATGAAACAATTCCCGAGCCTCTGGGTGGTGCGCACCGCGATATGGATGCCATGGCAGAGACCCTGAAAGGTCGCTTGACCGAGCAGGTGGATCGTTTGTGTGCTGAGCCTATCGATCAGTTGTTGGAGAAACGCTATACGCGTTTGATGAGCTACGGGAATTGATGGTTATGCAGGCTTTCGCCTGCCGCTTTTGATATGCCGTTTGGCTCAATACTCTCCTTGAAGAAGTACATTTTGGCTAATGTTTCGCCCTTGCTGGGCGAGTCAAGGGGTGTGGGCGCCCACACCCCTTAACAATCCCGAACCGCCCCCGCTGCTTGGTCGCTTCGCGACTGCCCTGCGCGCTTCGCTTTTCAATGGCGCTGCGGAACTCGGTCGCAACGCTCCCTCAAACAGTCCTCGCTTAATCCATTGAAAAGCTGCAGTGCTCAGCTGCGCAGAGGGGGAATCAGGGTGCCAAATTCAAGTGTGCTACTTCGAGTTTTGCTTGCTGAAGTGTTCAAATGTGGCACCGATAATCCCCTTTGAAGTCGCCGAGCAACGGAAGAAACTAGCGGCGGAAACAGCGAGCACTGTTTGAGTGTTTTTTGACTAATTGTCAAAAAATGCGAGTCTGCGAGCGGCCGCTAGGGCCTGTTAACACTAA
>JALUYN010000595.1 GCA_027012915.1 Cellvibrionaceae bacterium | reverse complement strand
CCGACCAGTCTTGCCACACCTCGGCTTTAACGCCCGGGGGCAGGGTTGGGCCAATGCGCTCCAGGTAGTCTCTGATGATGGCCGCCGATTTCAGTACGTCCGGCTGTTGAGAACTGGTGACTCGCAGGAACACCGCAGGCTGACCGTTGAGGTGTGCAATCAGGTTGTCTTCGGAAAAACCGTCCTTGATGGTGGCGACTTCTTTCAACGTCAGTTCGGTACCGTCAGCGCGGCTATCGATAATAATGTTTTCAAAATCGCTGGCCACATAGGCCTGACCGCGGGTCTGCAGCTGAATGTCGCCGCCCTCGGATTTGATTGTGCCGGCGGGCAAGTTGAGAGAGGCCTGGCGGATGGCGTTAGCCACCTGCTCGAAGCTGAGGCCAAAGCGGCGCAGCGCCTGTTCTGATACCTCAATGGACATCTCATCATCGCGGGTGGCCTGCAGGCGCACCTTGGAAATACCGGGCAGCAGGGCGATATCATCACGCAGTTGCTCGCCTGCCTGTTTTAATACTTTTTCGGAGACGTCTCCGAATACGCCAATGGACATGATCTCGCTCTCCCACAGCAAATCGCTGATCTGGGGGCGTTCGGCGTCGTTGGGGAAGGTGGAGATAGCGTCTACCCGGGTCTTGATGTCGTTGAGCAGGCGTTGGATGTCATAGCCATTAATGGCCTCGACAATCAGGGTTCCCATATTCTGTCGGGAGGTGGACTCAATTTTCTTGATGCCATCGAGGTCGGCGATGGCTTCCTCGGCGCGCTTGACCACCTGCTCTTCCACTTCCTTGGGGCCTGCGCCCGGGTAGGGAATGGCAATTTGTACCCGCCCGGTTTCCACCCCGGGAAAGACTTCCTTGTTAAGCTGCGCCATGTTGACCACGCCCAGCACGATCACCAGTACCATCAGCAAGTTTGCGGCGATGGGGTTTTCCACAAACCACTGGATCAGCCGTTTCACTGTTGTGGCTCCTGTGCCATTTCGGGAGCAGATGTCTCGGCAGATTCGGTTGCCCGGATGGGGCGCACGCTCATACCGGCTTTCAAATAGTGTTGTTTCTCAAGGATGACTGACTCACCAGGGGTTAGGTCGGCTCTGAGCCAGACATAGTTTTGGTCGCTGCTCAGCACTCTGGCGCGTTTAATGATCACCTGGTTTTGGTCTGACAGGGTATAGAGCAGGCTGTTTTGATAGAGGCCGGTCTTGGGCAGGCGCACCACGTTACTCAGGGGCTTGCCCTCGATGGTGGCTTCGACAAACAGGCCAATCATCAGTGGCGGTTGTTGGCTGGCGCTGGTGTCATGCTCAAGATCGTAGGGGTCTTCGACCTCGGCGATGGCGTAATAGAGGCGTGATCGGGTGTCGAGAGACGCATCGGTGCGGGTTAGTTTGCCCTGCCATTGGTGAGGTTGTCCGGCCACCGATCCGCTGATCTTCACTGACGCTGCGTCACTTTGCAGAGAGCCCAGCGGCAGGTTAATCAGCGCCGCTTGGCGCTCGGTTAACGGCAGGCGGATTTCTGCCGTGCTCGAGTCGTAGGCCGAGGCAATGGGAGTGCCGGGAGTAACGTATTGACCCAGGTTGACCAGAGTTTTGCGCACGCGTCCGGCGAAGGGCAAAGTGATCTCAGTGCGCTTGAGATCCAGCTCGGCCTTGTGTTGATCGGCCAGAGAGGCTTCGAGATTGGCCTTGGCAGCGGCCAACTGCGGTTTGCGCAGAAACAGATCGTTGGCCTGGCGATTGCCCAGATCGCGCCACTCGCGCTTGGCCTGGCGTGCGCGGCCCTGTTCCGTGGCCAGCAATTGTCGGGCGTCTGCCACTCGCGCCTTGGCCCGCACCAGAGCATAGCGGTAGTCGCGATCGTCGATCTTGATCAGTAGCTCGCCGGCGGCAAAAGCGCCACCGCTGACAAACTTGGGCGAAGCCTCAACAATGCGTCCGGAAATCTCCGCCACCAGGTTGATCTCGCGCTTGGGCTCGACGGTACCCTGGGAGATGGCGCTTAAGGTCCAGGTTCTCGGTTCGGATACTGAAACGGCCACTTCCAGTGGTTGTTGTGCTTTGGGTCGTTGTGGCTCCGGAGCAGGCTTGAGGGTGGCGACGCCAATTATGATGGGGATGCCGATCAGCAGCATTAACAGCGGTGTGCGGTGGCGGGCTATAAACCCCGATTGGGCAGTGTTTGGCACTCGACAATCCTTTTTATAGTTGGGGCTAAACCCTGTTCGTGGGCCACTTTTGGGAAGGCTGAAAAGCATAGCTCAGGGCCTTCGTCGCACACTATCAAAGATTGGCTAACAGCCACAAAAGATTTGTAAATTCAAGGCTGTTGCTGCCCGGTTGAATTCCGCATAATGCGGCGTCCCTGGCGGTTTCACGCCAGATATTTGTACTGAATAAGACCGTGTCAATGAGACTGTATTAGGTACGGCAAAGTTTTCCATTTGAGTTGTTGTCTATGAAAAGTATTTCCGCACGTATTGCTGAAGAATTGAATGCCCAGGAGCGTCAGGTGGATGCCGCCGTTGCCTTGTTAGATGAAGGCGCGACCGTGCCTTTTATTGCCCGCTATCGTAAGGAGGTAACGGGGGGGTTGGATGATACGCAAATGCGTACCCTCGAGGAGCGCTTGCGCTACCTGCGAGAGCTGGAAGAACGCCGTGCGGCAATTCTGAAAAGTATCGATGAGCAGGGCAAGCTGACTCCAGAGCTGGAGTCCGATATCAGCGCTGCGGAAACCAAGAATCGTCTGGAAGATTTGTATCTTCCCTACAAACCCAAGCGTCGCACCAAGGCACAAATTGCCCGCGAGGCCGGGCTGGAACCACTGGCTGACAGCCTGTTGGCGGATCCCACACTGGCGCCGGAAGAAGAGGCCGCTAAGTACCTCAATGGCGACAGCGAAGAAGGCAAAAAGATCACAGACATCAAGGCCGCGCTGGATGGTGCCAAGCAGATCTTGATGGAGCGGTTCAGTGAGGACGCGACACTTCTCGGTCGCTTGCGGGACTTCCTGAAATCCGACGGTATTGTCAGCGTTCGCGTGTTGGAAGGTAAGCAGGCGGAAGCCGCCAAGTTTCAGGACTACTTTGAACACGACGAGCCGTTGAAGAGCATTCCATCTCACCGCGCGCTGGCAATCTTCCGCGGTCGCAACGAGGGCTTTTTAAGCCTGTCGATTGTTTTGGGCGACGCCGATGCACAGCAGACCGGTCACCCCTGCGAAGCCATGATCGCCGATCACTGGAGCATTGAGGACCACAGTCGCGCAGCCGACAAATGGTTGGCGGAAGTGGTGCGCTGGACCTGGCGAGTGAAATTGCTGACCCACTTGGAAACTGACTTGATGGGTGAGGTGCGCGAGCGCGCCGAGGAAGAAGCGATCAAGGTATTTGCCAGCAACCTCAAAGATCTGTTGTTGGCTGCACCTGCCGGACAAAAATCCACCATTGGCCTCGATCCGGGTCTGCGTACCGGGGTTAAGGTGGCGGTCGTGGATGCCACGGGCAAGGTTCTGGATCACGGTGCGATCTTCCCTAACCCCCCACAAAACAAAGTGCGCGAAGCCGAACTCACCCTGGCTGCACTGTGCAAGCAACACAATGTGGGTTTGATTGCCATCGGCAACGGCACCGCATCGCGTGAAACCGATAAGTTTGTCGGCGATGTTCTGCGTGATCACAAGGACATTCAGGCGCAGAAAGTTATGGTTAATGAAGCTGGCGCCTCGGTGTACTCCGCCTCGGAGTTTGCTGCCAAAGAATTTCCCGATCTGGATGTCACCATTCGTGGTGCCATCTCCATCGCGCGCCGTCTGCAGGACCCGCTGGCGGAACTGGTGAAGATCGAGCCCAAATCCATCGGTGTCGGTCAGTACCAGCACGATGTGTCGCAAACGCAGCTGGCGCGCTCGCTGGACGCGGTGGTGGAAGATTGTGTGAACGCCGTGGGTGTGGAAGTAAATACCGCTTCAGCGCCATTGCTGGCGGCAGTATCGGGATTGAACCAGACCCTCGCTAACAATATTGTCGATTACCGGGATCTTAACGGCGCGTTCAAGAGCCGCGAGGACTTGAAGAAAGTCGCGCGTTTTGGCGATAAGACGTTTGAGCAGGCGGCGGGCTTTCTGCGCGTAGCCAATGGTGACAACCCTCTCGACGCCTCGGCAGTGCACCCGGAGTCTTACTCTGTAGTGGAGAAAATTGCCTCTGTGAATGGTCGTGAGATCAAGGGCCTGATTGGCGACAGTGGTTTCCTGCGCGGCTTGAAAGCGGCGGAGTACACCGATGAGCAATTTGGTGTGCCAACGGTTCAGGACATTATCAGTGAGCTGGACAAACCCGGCCGCGACCCGCGCCCCGAATTTAAAACCGCCAAGTTTCAGGATGGCGTCGAAAAGGTTTCCGACCTGAAACCCGGTATGGTTCTGGAAGGCACGGTGACCAACGTCACCAACTTTGGTGCCTTTGTAGACGTTGGTGTGCATCAGGATGGTCTGGTGCATATCTCGGCTCTGTCACACAGTTTTGTTAAAGATCCTCGTGACGTGGTTAAGGCCGGCGATATTGTCAAAGTACTGGTGATGGAAGTAGATGTCGCTCGCAAGCGCATAGGTTTATCTATGCGTTTGGACGACAAGCCTGGAGAGCAAACTTCTATAGGTTCCGAGCGGCGTGGTGGGCGCAAGCAAAGCCAGCAGCGCAGCTTTGGTGGCAATGGCGGCGGTAAGTCTGGCGGCAAAGCCAGTCAGGATGCCCAGGGTGGTATGGCGGCACTGTTTGCTCAGGCGGCCAAGAAGAAGGGTGGGCGTCTCTGATCCTTTCCTCTGTTTACGAGGTGCTCGGTTTAAGTTTTGTAAAACGGCGTGGAGTGTTGCTACCACCATTGCGGTGATGCGGGTACACTCCGACAGCTAAAAGCGGCAGGTGGCAGTAATGGCTCAGGTTTTTTTGTTGCAGAATCAGGATAAGCGCTTTCTCACCAAGCAGGGTGAGTGGTGCGACGGTCGCGATACCAATCATCTGTATCGCACGGTGCATCGCGACGAAGCGCTCAACCAAATGGTGGAGAGCAACGCCCGGGATTACACGCTGCGCATTAAAATACTGGAGTGCGCCACCAACGACCGCGGTGTGCCGCAAATCGCCGATGACGATCTGCCGCCATTGGATATGGTTGAGGCCAGCCCAGCGAATGAATCCGCTGTTGTTGCTGGCGATGAGGCTGCTTCGAACGAGGTTGCCGATTCGTAAGTACCTCGACTTCTGTTGCGCATCCGCCGCAGCGGGTGCCTTCATTCACTACCGAGAAGGAATGTCATTTTGTCTCTCTTAAGCCAGCGCCTGGCGCTACTGTCGGAATCCGGCAACGAACATCTGACCCGAGTTTTTAAAGGGTTGGAAAAAGAAAGCTTGAGAGTATCCCCCGATGGTCAGCTGTCACAGAACGATCATCCCCGGGCTTTGGGTTCAGCGCTGACTCACCCCAATATCACTACCGACTACAGCGAAGCCTTGCTCGAGTTCATCACCGAGCCCACTGAAGATACCGAAACGTTGTTGCAGCAGCTCGACGATATTCAGCGCTACACCTACAAAAACCTGCCCGAAGGCGAGACCTTGTGGGTAGCCAGCATGCCTTGCATGCTAACGGCCGATGAAGATATCCCAGTGGCTCGCTACGGCGACTCCAACGTGGGCAAAATGAAAACGGTGTATCGCCTGGGATTGGGCGAGCGCTATGGCCGTACCATGCAGACCATTGCCGGGGTGCACTACAACTTTTCTTTGGGTGACGAGTTTTGGGATTTTTGGCACCGCCAGGAAGGTGCCGGTGAAACTCTGCAGAATTATAAGAACCGTCGTTATCTGGATTTGATTCGCAACTTCCGCGGCAACTTCTGGCTGCTGTTGTATCTGTTTGGTGCTTCTCCCGCGGTGTGTCGCAGTTTTGTGCGCGACCGTGAGCATCAGCTGCAGCCAGTGGGGCAGGACGATCACAGCTTGCACTCCCCCCACGCCACCACCTTGCGTATGGGCGATCTGGGTTATCAGAGCAGCGCGCAATCTTCCCTGGTTGTCTGCTACAACGATCTGAGCAGCTATATTCAAACCTTGTGCGGCGCCATCACCCAACCTCATCAGGAGTATGTGGATAAAGGGTTGAGCAATAGCAATGGCGATTATCACCAGCTCAATACCAGCCTGCTGCAGATCGAGAACGAGTTTTACAGCACCATACGCCCCAAGCGCACCGCGCGCAGCGGTGAGACGGCGCTGAGTGCTCTGGCGTCTCGCGGCATCGAGTACATCGAAGTGCGCTGTGTCGATCTCAACCCTTATGAGCCACTGGGTGTAAACGCTGAGCAGTTGTACTTTATGGACGTGTTCCTGATGTATTGCCTGCTGGTACGCAGCCCCCAGGCGAGCGGGGAAAAATATCTGCGTGAACTGGAAAACCAGCGTTTGATGGTATATCGCGGTCGCGATCCAGAGATGAAGCTACTCAGCGAAATTGGCGAGCAGTCGTTGCAGCAGTGGGGCAAGGTGTTGCTGCGTGAAATGCAAGCCGTGGCGCGTTTGCTGGATACCAGCTACAACACCAAGCGCTACAGCGAAGCGGTCAAGGCGCAGATGCCAAAGCTGAAGGATGCTTCCTTGACGCCGTCTGCGCAGTTACTCGATCAAATGCAGCGCGAAGACAAGACCTTCTTCCAGCTGGCTATGTCGTTGTCCCAGCAGCACGGGGAACGCTATCGTGGGGCTCCTTTAGATTCGCAGCTCGAGCGTGAGATGCAAAAACTGGCGGAGGATTCGCTGGCCCAGCAGGCGGAGGTGGAAGCACAGCCGCAGGAACCCTTTGAAGATTACATCAAGGCCTATTACAGCCAGTACAACTGCTGCCAGTAGTGCGGCAGTTGAGTGTTGTTGGTGGCGGCTAGCAATAATAGCCGCCGTGTCCCAGGCCCATCTCCCGTACCTGGGCTTCCAGAGATTCGAAGTCGTACTGACTCATGCCCACGTACAGCAGGACTTGCTCAGCGAGCCGCTCCCACTCATGGTCCTGTTCCTGATCCCCGAGAATTCGATAGTTACCACAGATGTGCTCTGCCATTTTCAAAATGGCCAGCAGGGTTTTCTTGCGAGGATCTGAACTCTCGTCTTCCAGTACCTTGGGGACGTTGTGGTGTTCATGGATGGCGTGACACAGATAGGCGGGGAGGTTCCAGGACTTGCCGACGAAGTAACCCACCACCGCATGATTGGTTTTCAATTGTTCGTTTTCTATGTCGATAATACGT
>JALUYN010000594.1 GCA_027012915.1 Cellvibrionaceae bacterium | reverse complement strand
TAAACCGAATTCCGCGTTTCAGATTCTCTGAAGTAAGTGGCACGTCGGCCAACTTTTTACCGGTACGAGTATCCCAAACCAGGGCTTTGTCGTACTGACTGGCACTCAGTGCCTGATTGCCATCGGGGCTGAGCGCCACAATCTGTACTTCATCGTCGTGCTGCATTTGATGCATGGCCCTGCCGCTATTTACGTTCCAGAGTGTCGCGGTAAAGTCTTCAGATCCAGTCAGGGCGACTCGGCCATCGTCACTCAGATCCACCGAGCGCACCCGATTCTTGTGATGAAAGGTGCGCTTGATACCGCCGCGTTTTACATCGAAGAGCACTGCCGATTGATCATCCAGTCCCAGCAGTGCGTAGTTGCCATTGACGCTCAGGGCGATGTCGAGAATGGTACCGGGCGCAGTCCAATAACGCACACCGTTGCCGGTTTTCATATCCCACAGCACCATGGTGTGAGGATTGGCGGTCAGCGCCCAATCGCCATCCGGAGAGAAATCGGCGGCGACTATGGTGGTGAAATCCTTGTCTTTGTGATTCCAGTTGTAGAGGCGCTCGCCGTCCCGGGTGCGCCACAAGCTACCGCCGTGGTGTACTGAGCCGATAGCAGCGAACTTGCCGTCGGCTGATAGCGCTGCCGTGTGTGCGCCTTTGGCGGCAACTTCAAAGCTGGATTTTGGAGCCATGGCGTCGCTGCAGCCGGTGATTAGGGCCAGTGTCAGGCCGGCGAGAGCGCCGTGGCGCAACAGTCTATTGTAAAGAGATCCCATGAATCCTTATCCGCACTCAGGAGTATGATGACAGTGTAACAAGACTATCGGCTGAGTCAGGGGTTTTTTAAGGCTTGAGGGAGATGCGGGGGAGGGGCAGCCCGGCATGATACACCGAGCTGCCGTGATTCAGACTACCAAGTCTTTGTGAGCAATATGCAACACTTCGATCATGCGGTCCTCTGACTCAAAACGCGCTGCCAGGGTTTCCCCCAGCTGCGACAGGTCGGGAGTCAAGGTCTCGAGATCGTCGGTTTCCAGATACTTGTCATTGAAATCGAGAATTACCTCGGTGGTGGCATCAATGCGTGAGAAGAGTTCGCCGGCTTCCTGTAATGCCTTCTCGTCTTCGAAGTCGCGGCCTTCCTTGATCAGCTGATCGTAGACTTCGAAATGCCCTGCCGATACATAGTCCACGAGTATCTGGCACAGTCGCTGGAGTTTTTGGCCGGCGCCCTCGTCGTCGGTGTTTTCTGAGAGATTGCAAAATTGGATCAGCATGTCCTGGCGTTCCTGCAGCCAGCGATCAATGATGTCGTTAACGCCGCCCCAACGTTCTTTGGCGGACTGACAATTTTCCAGCATGGAGTCTTCCTTCAATACTTCAAAGATACTTACTTCAATGATTTTCGCGTGAGCGCTTCGTGTGCCGCTTCACAGTGACTCCACGATAGGGGATAGCGATGCCGACGGCAAGAGTTGACACCGGTTTAGATAGAGGAATTGGTAATAAAAGCGCAATGGACTGAGGCAGCTCAACCGAATTGCTTAATTAATCATCTGCACCGCGTAAGGCATGATCAGGGCAGTAAAAGCTCCGGTGAGGCCCATCGCCAGACTGGCAAATGCTCCCACCGTGGGATTGATCTCAAAGCCGCGGGCGGTGCCCACACCGTGGGCGTTGAGGCCCAATACAATGCCTTGTAATCTGGGGTCGTGGAGTTTCAGCAAATAGAACACCACTGGACTGAGCAGCGAGCCGATTACCCCGGTGAATACCACGACACCGGTAGTCAGGCCCGGCAGCGCGCCAATAATATCGGCAATGCCCAGCGCAATGGGGGTGGTCACCGATTTGGGATACAGCGCCAACAGTACTTCGTCCGAGCCTCCCATGATCGCGGCTACGCCCACTGCAATGGCGGGTGCAAATACAGCGCCGACAGCAACGGTAATCAACACCGGAAGCATGAGTTTGCGAATGTTGTGAAATTGCTGGTGCAGGGGAATGGCCAGCGCGACGGTGGCGGGCCCCAGCAAAAAGTACAGAAGTTGATTGCCGTTGAGGTAGTCACGGTAGGAAATATCGAGACCGTTCAGAATCAAGGCGATGACAATAGAACCGGTGGTTACCGGATGCAGGATCACGCGTCGGTTGAAGTATTGATACAGCATCAGCGCCAGTTGGTAGACACACAGGCTCAGCAGGAGGCCAAACAGCGGTTTGTGTTGCAGGCCCAGCCAGAACTGTTGGGCGTGGTGTAGCAGTTCGTTCATCCCTCGCCCCCTTTGCGGCCGCTGAGGCCTTTTGCCAAGGCTCCGCTAAACAGCATGCTCAGGAAGGTACCCACCACCATAGCGCCCAGCACCGCGGGCCAGTACTTTTGTATGCTGGGGGGCAGGAAAAACAGGCCGACACCGGCGGGCAAGAACAGTAAGCTCAAGTGCGAAATCAGATTCTGGCTCAACTGGCTGAGTTCAGCCGAAGCGCCATTTTTGATATGCAAGGCAATCCACAGCAACAGCATGCCGATCACTGGCCCGGGAATAGGAATGCGTGCCAGACCTACCAGGGTTTCGCCCAGCAGTTGAAAAAGCAGCAGTACAATAAACGCCTTGAGCATGAGTGCGTGTCAGCCTTGATTGCGGTCAGGATGGAAGTCGATAGAGCTGGTATGAGTTGTGGAGGTCAAGATCGAACGCACGCAGCCGAAAAACAATACAGAGATGAATTTGGACAGTGGTGAGCAACTTGACGCAGCTCTTCGAAAAGTCGCGCTACACTATGGCAAATCAGAATTTATCTCAAGGGCGTGATGTGTGATCATAGCCCCAATCGATAGGATGTGGAGAGAACGGCACAGTGTCAGGGTTCAATAAATACGTATTAGCGGTTGTGGCAGGCTTGTGCATGGCATTGCCAGTGTGGGCTCAGGACGGCGAGACGGCCGTTGTTGAGCGCGCCATTTACATCCCCATTAAGCCTGCGTTTGTCGTTAACTATGGTGGCGCTGGTCGTCTGCGCTATCTCAAGGCTGAATTATCGGTGCGTGTCGCTGGTGCCAATGCGGCCAATAGTATTCGCCACCACATGCCGTATATCCGCAACAATCTGATTCTATTGTTCAGCCGTCAGATGCAGGAAAACCTGGATAATCAAGAGGGCAAGGAGTTGTTGCGTCAGGAGGCGTTGCAGGAGATCAACAATATTCTGGTGGCCGAGGAAGGCGTCAGTGATGTGATGGATCTGTATTTCAATCAGTTGGTGATTCAGAGATAGAGATTTTGCTTTTTCGTCGAGCTGTCCTGGCCGACGATTCGCAATACCCAGATTCGTAGCACCTAGATTCGTAACAGCTATAAGAAAAAGATCAGATGTGGGCTCAGGACCTGAGCCCACCAGAGATAATCCCTAAGGATTATTCCTCTTCACAAGCGGCTTTATAGCCGTCTGCATCCAGAGCGCTGTCGAGCTCAGACAAATCACTTGGCTTCACTTTAAAGAACCAACCGTCGTCGTAGGGTGACTCGTTGACAGTTTCCGGTGCGTCTTCCAGAGCTTCGTTGATGGCGATGACCTCACCGCTCACAGGTGAATAAATATCAGATGCTGCTTTTACGGACTCTACTACGCCCGCTTCTTCGCCAGCGCTAACAGAGCTGCCTACTTCCGGGGTTTCTACGTACACCACGTCGCCCAGGCTGTCCTGTGCGTGATCGGTAATACCGATGGTGACGGTGCCGTCTTCTTCAACTCGTGCCCATTCGTGGCTGGACAGGTACTTCAGCTCGCTGCGGAGTTCGCTCATGTTGTAATCCTCAATACAAAATCAAATAAGGGGTTTGCCGTTGCGGACGAAGCAGGGCTTGACCACTTTGACGGGAATTTGTTTGTTGCGCATTTCTACCAGACAGTGCTCGCCAATACCAGCGGGAACCCGCGCCAAAGCCACAGAATAGCCCAATGTTGGTGAGAAGGTGCCGCTGGTGATTTCGCCAGTTTGCTCCAGGCCCTCGACGATGACTTTTTGGTGGGCGCGCAGTACACCTTTGCTCTCAAGCACCAGGCCGACCAGCTTTTCAGAAATGCCATCGGCCTTTTGCTGGGTGAGGGCAGCGCGGCCAATGAAGTCGCGGTCCTTGGGTTCCCAGGCAATGGTCCAGCCCATATTGGCGGCCAGCGGAGATACTGAATCGTCCATGTCGTTGCCGTAGAGGTTCATGCCTGCTTCCAGGCGCAGGGTGTCGCGAGCGGCAAGACCACAAGGGGCGACTCCCTGTTCGCTGAGGGCAGACCAAAAACCCTCAGCTTCTGCGTTGGGTACCATAATCTCCAGACCATCTTCGCCGGTGTAGCCGGTGCGCGCGATAAACCAGTCTCCAGCGCTGGCGCCCTGGAATACACTCAACTCGGGAACCACAGCCGCCTGTTCGGATGCCAGTGCCGCGCTGGCCTTGGTGATAGCGTTGGGGCCCTGCACTGCAATGATGGACAGATCCTGACGTTCGGTAATGGTAACGTCGAAGCTCGCAGCTTGCTCGTTCATCCAGGCGAGATCTTTTTCTCGTGTGCCGCAGTTAACCACCGTGCGGAACCAGCCTTCCATGTTGTAGACGATCAGATCGTCAATTACTCCACCCTCTTCATTGAGCATGGCGGAATAGAGGGCCTTACCGGGAATGCTCTCGATACGGGAGACGTCGTTGGCAAGCAGTTTCTGCAAATAAGCCTTGGCCTCTGTGCCCTGGATGTCGACGATGGTCATGTGTGATACGTCGAACATGCCAGCGTCCTGGCGCACCTTGTGATGCTCTTCCATTTGAGAGCCGTAGTGCAGTGGCATGTCCCAGCCACCGAAGTCCACCAGCTTGCCGCCGCCAGCCTGGTGCGTGGAGTAAAGTGCTGTCTTGTGTCCCATGAGCATGACCCGATAGTAAAAGAGCGCTATTTTAGCCTACCTGTTGTGGCTGAACCATGTGTTGATAGACTTTGTCACAGAATGGAAGGCTCGGTGGCGGCAACTGCCAAAACTAAGCGAAGACACTCAATCTGAAGGAAAGAGGGAAGCAAAGAGTGAATACGGCAATAAAATGGCTACTGGCCCTGCTGGGATTGGTCGCGCTGCTGGTTGTGGCATCTATGGTTTACATCACCCAGGTATTCGATCCAAACAGTTTGCGCCCCGAGATTGAGCGGGCGGCGAAGGAGCAGGGCGTACCAATACAGCTTAAGGGGCCAATCAGTTGGCAGTGGTATCCGCACCTGGGGTTGAGTATCGGGCAGGTGGAGGTGTCTGCTGCGGGGTCGGAGTTTGTGCGCATTGCATCGCTGTCGAGCGAGGTTGCTATCGCGCCATTGTTGCAGGGGCGCATCGCTGTGGAGGGGATTCGCCTGCAAGGGGTAAGTTTGAATCTCGTGGAAGATGCTCGCGGGCGCGCCAATTGGCAGGTGCTGGCGGAGTCCTCTAGCCTGGCGTCTTCCCAGTCTTCCGCTCCCGCTCCTGGGAAACCACAGGATCCTACGCGCGACGCGCAGGCATCCACGTCGGTGGATCTGGCCATCGATCATCTGGAAATTCTCGATCTCAATGTGCACTACCAAAATCAGGCGACACAACAGCGGGCGCAGGTTGCTATGCCATCGTGTGTGATTGGTGGATTCAATCTCTCGGGGCAGCCGTTTGATCTCGAATGCCGCACTCAGGTGCAGTTTGCTCAGTATCCGCAGGTGGAAGTCCACAGTCACGGTCAATTGAGCTACGACGCCCAAGCGGCGGAACTGGTTTTGAGGCCGATGCAGCAACAGCTGAGCTTGGGAGATGAGGAACTATCTCTGACATTTCAGGGCAGCATCCACCCTCAAGCTGGTCGGTTGGCTTTGGATTTAACTCTGGCACCCACGAATCTGCGGGCTTGGCTGAAGTCCTTGAGTGTCGAGTTGCCGGCTATGTCCAATTCCGCCCTGCAGTCAGTAGCCTTCAAAACGCATGCCGTTGGCGACGCCAAACAGTGGCAGCTGCGGGACCTGGTGGCAGAAATTGATGGTGCCAGGTTCAGCGGTGTGGTTTCCCAGAACGAACAGCAACACCTGAGCGCGAAGCTGCAGGGGACACACTTCAATCTCGATGACTACCTGCCGCCGACGAGCGAGTCGAGTGGCGCAGCAGCTGCGGCGCCAACCGCCCCCAAAGCTGAATCTACTCCATCCCCTTCTGCTGCCGAAGCGAGCGGCCCCGCTAGCCGCCGTCTGTCATCTGAGGCATTGGACTTCAGTGCGTTGCAACAGGTCTCGGCGTCGGTGGATGCGAAACTGAAGGGGCTGCAAGTTGCAGGCGCGGTGTTGAGCGATGTGTTGTTGCAAGCTCGGTTGAACGACGGCGTACTGGAGCTTAAACAGCTGCAATCGACCGTGTACGAAGGGCAACTGAACGCTGCAGGGGTACTTAATACCAAAGTGGCCCAGCCCACATTCAAGGGCAGTGCGCAATTGCAAACCATCGCGTTGCAGCCGTTATTACAACATTTCGCCGATGAAGCGCGCCTGCAAGGCGAAGCCTCCCTCGATATTGATGTGGCCGCGCGCGGAACAAACCTGGCGGCCTGGCAGCAGTCCCTGGTGGGCAATGTGGCATTGACGGCTAACGCTCTGCAGGTGGCTGAGCTGGACATTGAGCGCGACTTTTGCGAAATGGCCGCGTTGCTGAATCGCAAGCCCACCCCGCAAATTGAGTGGCAAGGCACGACGGAATTGCAGAAGGTTAAAGCTAATTTGACCCTGAATGGAGAGCGTGTGCGTATAGAGCAACTGCAGGCCGGGGTTGAAGAATTGGCACTGTCAGCCACGGGATCGAGTCGATACATTCAGGGGGATTTCGATGTCCGCGGTGCGCTGCGCGTTACCGGCGAGGCCAATCCGGATCGCGCCTGCCAGATTCGCGATCGCTGGCGCAATCGAGACCTGCCGTTGCGGTGTCGCGGCAATATTGATGAGCCACTTTCTGGTAGAGTGTGCGGCCCCGACCGCGGGCGCCTCGACGATCTTCTTAAAGAGGAAGTCAAAGGTCGCGTGGAAGAGAAGCTCCAGGAAAAACTGCAGGATAAGCTGAACCTGGACAGCGATAAGGCCAAACAGGTGGAGCAGTTGTTGAGAGGTATTTTTGGGCGATAACAACATCAGCGGCAAACAGGCTCGCGCCTTCGCGCAGCGTGTGTTGGATTGGTACGACGACCACGGTCGCAAGCATTTGCCTTGGCAGCAACAGGTGACGCCCTATCGCGTATGGGTGTCGGAGATTATGTTGCAGCAAACTCAGGTGGCCACGGTTATCGACTATTTTCAG
>JALUYN010000593.1 GCA_027012915.1 Cellvibrionaceae bacterium | reverse complement strand
TCCCTTGGTCATGGTGGCGGCGTGCTCGCCTTCTTCTTCGACGCCGCGTCCTGCCGGTTCCACGCCCCACAGTTTCACGTCGGTGTCATCCAGGAAAGCGGAGAACAGACCCATGGCGTTGGAGCCACCGCCCACACAGGCGACGGCATTACCAGGCAGGCCGCCGGTCATTTCCTGAAACTGCTGCTTGGCTTCGTTGCCGATGATGGACTGAAAATCGCGAACCATCATTGGGAATGGGTGCGGGCCAACCACAGAGCCGATGGCGTAAAGTTGGGTAATCGGATCTTTCAAATAAGCATCGAAGGCTGCATCTACGGCTTCCTTCAGTGTTTTGCGTCCGTGGGTCGCCGGAATTACATTGGCTCCCAGGATAGCCATACGCACAACGTTGGGGTGCTCTTTGGCGATGTCTACCTCACCCATGTAGATGTCGCATTCCAGACCTACCAGTGCCGCCGCCGTGGCCAGAGCCACGCCGTGCTGGCCTGCACCGGTTTCGGCGATGATTTTCTTCTTGCCCATTTTCTTGGCAAGTAATGCTTCACCCAGACAGTGATTGATCTTATGAGCGCCGGTGTGGTTCAGGTCTTCACGCTTGAGGTAGATGTCTGTGCCGAATTCGCGGCTCAGGTTCTCTGCGTGAAATACCGGGCTGGGGCGGCCGACAAAGTGCTTGTAGAGCTTGGCCAGTTCGTCGAGAAAGGTCTTCTCTTCGCGAATTTCCAGATAGGCCGCGGTGATATCATTCATGATGGTTTGCAGCTCATCGGGAATAAAGCTGCCACCGTATTCACCAAAGTAGCCTTGAATGTCTGGCATGGGGTGATCAAATCGGTTTTGCACGGGTCTCTCCTTTGCGCAGGTTGTGGCCAATCGTGGTTGGCTTAGCCGCTCATTATTGAACATTGTGACAGCCCTTGTCACCCGCGGCTTTTTGCAGTGGATGGGTCAAATTGGTAGCATGACCCCACAAAAAATGGGTTGTTTGATTCTGGTCAGATTTCAAGGATCGAAGACGACATCCCACAATAATTAAAAGCCTTTTGCTATTCAGCTATTGAGAAGACCATGACCCCAAGAATGACCCTGCCTGGATTTACCAAGAGCCTTCTGGCTTTGGCGGTATCCGCTCCACTATTTTCCATTCATGTAAGCGCCGAAGCAGCCGAGTTTGCCGGACTTGAAGAAGTGACTGTGACGGCCCGTAAGCGCCAAGAGAGCCTTCAGGATACCCCCATCGCGGTGTCGGCCTTCAGTGGCGAAGATATGGAAATGCGTGGTGTAACTAAACTCGATGACCTGGCGGCGCACTCACCGAATATGAGTTTTCAAAACAACCCGAGTTTCGGCGGCGCCAGCAATGCAGCGTCTATTTATATCCGTGGTATTGGGCAGAAAGAGTTTCTGCCTACCACTGAGCCCGGTGTGGGCCTTTACGTAGATGGCGTGTATATCGCACGCTCCGTCGGCGCGATTCTGGATCTGGTCGATGTGCAACAAGTTGAAGTGCTGCGCGGTCCTCAGGGCACATTGTTTGGTCGCAATACCATTGGTGGCGCAATCAATATCACTACCCGACGTCCTGAAGCAGAATTTGGTGGCAAGGTGGATGTCAGTGTTGGTACTGACTCGGCTCGTCGTCTAAAAGCCAGTGTTGATGTTCCCATCAGTGATGAGCTGCTGAGCAACTTTGCCATCGCCAGCATGAAGCAGGACGGCTATGTGGAACGCCTCGACGGCGTGGAACTGGGGGACGATGATACCCAGGTAGGTCGCGCCAATTTCCTGTGGACGCCGCAGGATAATCTAGAAGTGTTTTTTACGGTCGATCACACACGTGATCGCGAGAATGGCCCTGCGATGTCTTTGATTGATATAAACCTGGGCAATCCAATTGATCCCGATACGCCGCCCATGGCTGTAATACACAACGTCGGGGCAAACGGCGGTGGCATGGCACCTCCCTGTGCAACTCCTGCTGCGCCAATCAATTTGGCGGTGCCAGGTTGTTACGATCTGCGCTACAACCTGGGCAAAGACGAGAATGCCGGTACTGCACCGGCAATATCCGAGTCTGATCTGACCACCTCCAGTCTGACGGTGACTTGGGATATCGACGACAACTTAACTCTGAAGTCCATCAGCTCCTGGCGCGACCTGGACAGCGAATTCAGCCGCGATGGCGATCATTCGCCTCATCGTATCAGTCAATTTCACGATACTCTGGAACAGACTCAAATCACTCAGGAGTTTCAATTGCTGGGCAGTAGCGATGATGCCCGTTTGAACTGGATTCTGGGAGCTTACTACTTCGACGAAACTGGCGATAACGTCAACACTCTGGATTTCACCGTTTCCAATTTCCGTAGTGGTGGTGAATTCGATAACACCAGTACCGCGCTGTTTGGTCAGGTAACTTACGACTTCACCAACGCCTTGAGTGTTACCCTTGGGTTGCGTTATACCGACGAAGAAAAATCCTTCTTGCCCGATCAGATTATCTATCAGAACTATTTCGCTGGTTCTGGGCATCCACTGCTGGACGCACCGTTTATGCAAGCGGGTGTTCGCGTTCTCCCTAATGTTCGTAAGACCACCGATATTAAAGAAACCACCCCTATGCTGAATATCTCCTATCGCTGGAGTGATGAGCTAATGACTTATGTTAGCTATTCGGAAGGCTTCAAAAGTGGCGGTTTCTCCCAGCGTGTATTTCCACCGCAAGTGGCTGGCGCAACCGCCCCGGCAGGCGCCACAGATCTTGAGTTGATTCCGGACTTCGACCCTGAATTTGTTGACGCCTACGAAATTGGTTTCAAGTACGACGGCTGGGATAATCGCCTACGCATTAACGGTGCCATCTTCCATACCGTCTACGATGATATGCAGGTTCAGGTATTCACCAGTGTGGCGCCTGTGACCAAGAATGCTGCCTCAGCCAAAATTACAGGTTGGGAGCTCGAGGCCAACGTGTTGGTTGCCGAAGGCTGGTTGCTGGAGGCGAGCTACGGTTGGTTGAACCCGCGCTACGATGATGTGGACACGGCGGAGACTTTCCTTACCAAGAGCAATGAGTTTGAGCGCGTTGCCGAGCATACCGCCAATGTCGCTCTGACCCACGACTGGATTACTGATATTGGCGCCTGGACCGCACGGGTCGATTGGTCCTATCGCTCCAAGGAGTATATGGACTCTTTCAACAGCGAGCAGATCGCCCAGGACGCCTACGACCTGGTGAATGCCAACTTGACCTGGAACAGTCCCGACGACAGTTGGGCAGTGCAGCTGACCGCTAAAAATCTTACCGATGAAAAATACCTGATTACCGGTATTATCGGTGATGCTTTCCAGACCTATGAGGGTATCTACTCTCGTGGTCGTGAACTCAGTCTGTCTACACGCTATCGCTTCTAGGGAATAACGATAGGGGTTGGAGTAGCTTTGCTACTCCAACCCCTATTTCCTGGTCTTCCCAGCCGCCCCGTCCGCTATCTGCTAATCTGTAAACCATAGCCATCACATCTCAGGCCTCACATTCTACAGATAAGGGTTCGTGCACCATGTCACGAAGAACGCTGTTTATCGTTTCCATATGCTGCATTTTGCTGCTGGGCTTCAGCGGTATCAGTGTGATCAGCTATCTGGTCGCCAACGAATCTCTCACCAAGTATATTCAAAGCAATACCTTGGAGATTACCAGCAGCAACATCCATTCTCAGGTTCAGCGCGATTTGCTGCAGCCCATTACCCTGTCGGCGCACATGGCGCGCGACACCTTTGTCATGGATTGGATAGAAAGCGGTGAGCGCAATAGCGAGAAAATCGTTGAATATTTGAAGTCGATAAAAGAACACAATCAGGCGGAAACGGCGTTTTATATTTCCGATGCCGGATACAACTACTATCACCCCGACGGCATTGTGCGACAGCTCGATAAAAACTCAGCAGCGGATCAGTGGTACTTCCGCATAAAACATTCGTCGGCAGATTTTGAAGTTAACCTGGATGTCGACGCTGCAGCAGCCAATCGAATGACGTTCTTTGTTAATCACAAAATCTACAATCGCGCCCGAGATTTTTTGGGGGTGATTGGGGTTGGCCTCAGTTCCGATACTTTGGGAAAAATGATCGATACCTATCAAAGGAGCTTTGATTGTCGCGTTTACTTTGTTGATCGCGAAGGCCATGTTGTGCTCAAGGGTTCGAGTTTTGATGACAGCGACAATATTCGTAAAGCCGAGGGTATTGGCGAAATTGCCGCTCGGGTTCTAAGTAGTCGCAAGGGGACCTACAATTACCTTCGCGATGATCAGTTTGTGTTTCTAAAAGCGCAGTTTATTCAGGAGTTAGGTTGGTATCTGTTGGTCGAACAGCGTCAGACAGTGGACGACTCGGTGCGCAATATCCTCTGGATCAATCTCAGTGTCAGTTTGGCGATTACTCTGTTAGTGGCCAGCCTGATGTACCTGGCCATCAATCGCTATTAACCGCGCAGATTTCTTGGCGCGACTGAAAGAGATTTGTCACGAGTTCAGGATATACTTACCGTTTCGTTTATTCGGTTAACCTCAATGATCCTGCGCGCTTCAATTGTTGCTATCTTCCTTCTTATGCTTGGTTGTCAGAAAGAGAGTGTTGCCTGCCGCACAAATGTGCTGGTCGATGCGGCCGGTAATGCCGGGTGCTGGGCAGTGTCAGAGGGCCAGCTATTAATGGTGAAACAGCGCAGCGGTAAGTACTCATTTCCAGGTGGTACGTCGGAGCCGGGTGAGTCCGCCCAGTGCACCGCCCATCGTGAAACTTGGGAGGAAGCTGGAGTGGATGTACTTGTTGCCAAGCTCAAGCATCAGTTTGACAACGGTTTTTATCTGTTTGATTGTCATGCCGAGCGTGTGGCTGCCAAGACCCTAAATTGGGCGGAAGTCGAAGAGGTTGTTTGGGTCAACCCTCAAACCATCGCCGAACACGATTGGCGATTTCCCTATCAAAGGGCCATCGCCATACAGTGGATTCAAGACCATCGTGCTGGCGGGACCGCTCGAACTAATCGGTAATTTTCTTCCAGGGATTTACCTGTTCCAGTTCAAAATCCAACAGCAGAGGTACACGGTACTCGCCATATCGAGTAGCAAACTGTACGCCGATGGGGAGACCATCGGTCAAGAGATCGAGTTTGGATTTATCGAACTTGCGGTTAATTACTCAGCGAACCAGCTGTTGTACTGGTAGAGCTGTCGGGATTATTGCTGAAGTGATGCATGTGGCCATTCATGGTCATCCCAGACTGAAAATTAACAATTTCAGACAGATTGGTCGTAACGGGTGACGATTATGTTAGCGGTTCTAGTGGACTGTGCCGTCACCTTCGAAGTACTGGGTATAGGCTGCGCGGTAGTCGCTGATTTCTTGGGGCGTTAGCCAGTCGACTACCACCTCTTTCAGGAAGGTGTGAGGGGCGGGGCTCATGGTGTCGATGGCATCCACGACTTGTTTGCCGACGCTGGTCTTGGCACAGCCAATGTTCGATACCTGATGAATCGGCATGTCGGTGAGGTGGATCTTGCTGATGTGGGAGTGCAGTCCCAGCAGATCCAGCTCGTAGTTAAAAACCCAGGGGAAGGCCAATACCATATCGATGCGATCACTGGCGAGTCGCTTCATCAGGGTTGTCTGCTCAGTAAAGTTGTAGCTGAATTCGATAGTATCGCGATACTTGCCAATAATGCCGTCGCGATCCGGTCCATAGGATTGCTTCGGAGTAATAGCCATATTCAGCCCCTGGCTGCGCGAAAGCAGCGTGTCAAAGGACTCCTCCCTGACGTCTCTGTCGAAACGCTCGTTAAGCGCCTCGCGGCCCTTCTTGCTGACATAGATCTGGTAGCTGGGCGTGATCACAATGGGTTTGCTGAAATACATAAATTCAGCCCGTTCGTCATTGTGGTGGAGAATCGCGCACATATTGGTGCCCTTGCGCATTTCGGTGATGATGCGAGGGTAGTTGGCTTCCGTATTGATGTGTTTGAAACCGGGAGTTCGCTGTTGCAACAGGCTAAAAATCTCATCGCCCATGCCGCGCTCTTTAAAGGGGCCTTTGAGAATAAACAGTGGGGCAAAGCCGGGTTTTGCCCAATAGACCGCGGGGCTGGCCTGTGATTGAGGTTCGGCAGGCGCCAGTTTGGCGCTGGATGTAGTGGGCTTCTGAGGCTCATTCGAGCTGTCGCAGGCGCTGATACACAGCGCAGAGATACTGATAAAAGCCAATAAAATCAGACGGTTGAGCATTAGCGATACTTTCCGAATACAGCAAGTCTTATTCTTGTTTTTCCCCAGTATAGTGAAAATAGTCCCAGTGAAACAGGGGTTTAAAGAAGGGGGATGAGGAAGGGAAGGGCCTGCGACTAGACCCCTGAGCAGTCCATTAGGAACGGTGTTTCTCGTTGATGAGGCTGTCTATCAAGGCCAACACCTCTTCACTGGCGCGTTCTGTTGCGAGCATTTCGTCCATAACGCGGCGGCGGCCTTCCTCGTCGCGAATGTCCACCTGAGCAAACTCGGCGATTGCCTGATGCACGTGGTTGTGAACGTCGGCGTGTGGTTGCTCCAGCGCTGAGAAGCTCGGCATACTGCTGAACTGCTCGAATCCGGTACCTTCGTAGTACCACTTGCCCAATCGACAGTCGTGGTGACTGACTTCAACAGAACGGCGTTGCTCGTGGGCCTCTGAATCAGCCAGGGCAATATAGGCCTTCTGTTTGTAAATGACGTGATCGAGCTTCGCCAGGGTGCCAAAGGAGCGGTCGGTGGATTCCGAGCTTTTGGATAAGGTGGCTTGTGCGGAGCTGGCCACTTCCATGAAGCTGGTGCGGAAGCCCTCGACATCGGCACTGACTTCGTCGCTGAGTTGGCGGGAGCGCTCGGCCTCGGTGTTCATTCTTTCCATCTTTTGGCGGAAGTGGGTGAGGGTTGTGGTAATTTCCTCGGCGGTATTCTTGGTGCGTTGGGCCAGCGCTTTCACCTCGTCGGCGACTACGGCAAAACCGCGTCCCATTTCTCCGGCGCGAGCTGCTTCGATAGAGGCATTCAACGCCAACAGTGAAGTCTGGTCGGCAATATCGGTAATGAAACCCAGGGCTTCGGCCACTTTCTGGCTATCTTCGGTGAGATCATCCACCAGTGTCGCGACATTGCCGTTGTTTTCCCGAATGCTGATCAGATGATTGCCAATAGTGTGCACACTCTGTTGGCTCTTGTCGGCGCTGCTGCTGTTTGCTTCGGCAATCTCCGAGACTTCAGTCAAGGAGTTCAAAACGCTCAATAGATCCTGTTGGCACTGA
>JALUYN010000592.1 GCA_027012915.1 Cellvibrionaceae bacterium | reverse complement strand
GCACTCATTGCGGCCAACCCCATTTGGCGACACAACCCGCAAACACCAAGAATGAAGTGCCGCCTTCATAATAGCAACTCAATAAATAGGGGGCAGTAAAACAATCCTGGGAACGGTATCGATTTTAATATCCCCGCGAATACGCTGACCGTTGGCTGCCTGACGCAGCGCTTTGTACAACCAACGCCCCTCGGCGTCACTTCGCGCCACAATCAGCACACTCTTGTCCGACCCCTGCAGCCCTTGAGCTACATTTCTCAGCACCTGCTGTACCGAGTCACTTCTGGCCGCAAGCTCGTCGCCATTGAGTAGGAATTCAGACTCACGGGCGGCAACGACTCGCCCCTTCTGAGCCACCTCAATCGCTTGCCTCAACTCCTGCTCAAACTCGGCCAGCAAAGCGTTATGCGAATCAATCTTGCGAGCGGCAACCAACATACGCCGCGCCCTGGCAATGTCTTCTTTGCGCAGCGCTTCGCGCCCTAGCTCCATATAGCGAATCAGAATCTGCTGCAAACCACTAACTGCCTGAGGATGCTCCGGGTGTATCAGCAACACGGCACGAAAGCGATCATAGGCGTTTCCCGAAGCTGGGCTCATCAAGCGATCTCGCGCCAAATAGTCTTCTGCCTGGCGCAACAATAGAGGCACAGGATTATACTTTCGAGGCTTATCCGCTGCCTCGATGCTCTTTTGTGACGGCGCAGAAGCGCAACCGGCCAGCACAATGCACAGTCCCAGCCACATCCAACGCCGTTTTTTTGTAAACAATTGAAACTCTCCACCCAATAGTGATGTCTTTAAGCGTACAATCCACCGGACACAACATTCTGACAGATGCCCATGAAAAACCCCAGCAGCGCCAGTCACCACAACCGCCGCCCCCTTAGCAGGCCCCGCAATTTCGTAAGCGGAATTCTGCTGGTATTTTTGACTGCGTTGTCATTTTCTAGCGCACACGTTTTCGCGCAGACCTCCAACCCAGTCCCCCAACCCTGGGGGGCACAGCTATTTACCGATCAGGCTACTACCGAATTCCTGCCTGTCGAAGAAGCCTACAGACTCAACATCACGGAAACTGACGACCAACAGCTGCAAATCAGCTGGAAGATCGCACCACAGTACTACCTCTATCAACACCAACTGAAAGCCCGTTGGGAAGGATCCGGCGAACAGGTAGAGCTGCAATTGCCAGCAGGGCAGTACAAGTACGATGAAATTTTTGAGAAGGAGCTGGAGGTTTACTACGGCTGGCTGCAATATCAGATTCCCAAACAAAGCGGCACTCTGGTTCTACAGTCCCAGGGATGCGCTGACGCTGGCCTCTGCTATCCACCGCAAAGCCACTATTTTGAAGTTTCCAACACTGGCATTCAGGCAATCGAGCCCCCTCTGCCCAAAGCTACTGAGCAGACGCAGAGTCAAAACAACGCCATCGACAATAGCGGTAGCCTGACTCTGCTCGGAAGCCTGCTAGGAGCACTGCTGGGCGGCTTGATTCTCAACTTAATGCCCTGCGTTTTTCCAGTACTGTCCCTTAAAGCCCTGCACCTGATGCAATCTCATCAGGCGCCAAAACAACAGCATCTGCACGGCTGGGCCTACACACTCGGCTGCGTAATAACTTTCAGCCTCATTGCCATCATCATGTTTGCCTTACGCGACGCGGGCCAATGGATTGGCTGGGGCTTTCAACTGCAATCCCCCTGGGTAGTTGCCTCTCTGGCCTATTTATTTGTAATCATGGGACTAATTCTGCTGGCAGACTACCCTATCGCCCAAGGGCTCACAGGCACTGGCCAGGGACTTACCCAAGGCTCAGGCTACCGCGCCTCATTCTTTACTGGCGCACTGGCCACCGTAGTAGCCAGCCCCTGCACCGCTCCTTTTATGGGAGCCGCTCTTGGCTATGCCATCACTCAACCCACTGCGGTAGGCACCCTTATCTTTGCCTGCCTCGGCCTTGGCATGGCCCTTCCATTCTTGGCGCTGAGCTATTTCCCAGCCCTTGCCCGACAGCTTCCCAAGCCGGGCCCATGGATGAACACGCTGAAACAATTTTTCGCCTTTCCGCTGTTCTTCACCGCACTCTGGCTACTATGGGTACTAGGGAAACAAAGCGGCAGCGACGCTGTAATTGCCTTTGTTGGAGGCTCTATAACCATAGCCCTGGGCCTTTGGCTGTGGCACAGCACGCCTCACTCCAAACTGAAGCGCAGCCTGGCATTGCTAACGATTGTCGGGGCACTACTGCCCTACCAGTGGAGCAACACCATCGCGCCTACCCAGACATCGCAACAACAAGCCCTGGATCACAACTGGCAACCCTTTACTCAGGAGCGCCTGCAGCAACTGGTCGACAGCGGCACGCCCACCTTCGTCAATATGACCGCCGCATGGTGTATTACCTGTCTGGCGAACGAAAAAATTGCACTGAACACGGACGCCAGTCTGGCGGCATTTGAAGACCTGGGAATCGTCAAACTCAAAGGCGATTGGACCAACTACAACCCGGAAATCACTAAGACTCTCAACCAGTTCGGACGCAATGGCGTGCCACTCTATCTGCTGTACTCAGGTAACACAGGCGAAAAACCACTGATTTTGCCCCAACTTTTGACCGAAGACTTACTTATAGAAGCCCTAAACCGGACACTTTAGAGAAGATAGCTACATTTTTTCAAAAAATAACAACAAAGTTTCCAACTTTATAAAAAATCCACGCCATCTGTGGCTAAGTTGTCGACATTTTGCGCAATCTTGAAATTTTCAACACTCCCGCCAAATACATTTTGTTCGAACGTCTGCAAAAAAGACGCTAAAATCTTCTAACTTCACAAAAATAGAAAGCTAGCTGGACTCGCCTGTTAAATTACTGCACACTGTGACCGAGCATTCATAATTCAGCGTCTACATCGATAGCGACAGGACCCCAAACCATGGCAACCATCCTGGTACTAAACGGCCCCAACATAAACCTGTTGGGCACCCGCGAGCCCGAAATCTACGGCCACACCACCCTGTCCGATATCAATCAAAAATTGACAGAACTCTGTCAGACCCAGGGCCACCACCTCCAGACCCTGCAGAGCAACGCCGAGTACGAACTGATAGAGCGCATTCACGACGCCCGCAGCGAAGGGGTCAACTTTATTATTTTCAATCCCGCCGCCTTTACTCACACCAGTATCGCGCTGCGGGATGCCTTGGCAGGTGTCGATATTCCTTTTATCGAAGTACACCTGTCCAACGTTCATGCTCGCGAGCAATTCCGTCACCACTCGTACTTTTCCGACATTGCCGTGGGCGTTATCTGCGGCTTTGGCCCCAAAGGCTACGAGATGGCTCTGTCCGCAGCATTTGAACGACTGGATTAGGTTCCATTTTTTAACCAGATATCAGCAATAACCTATTTGCAAGCAATGTGCTTGCAACAACGAAGAGACTAACTACATGGACATTCGCAAGATCAAAAAACTGATTGAACTCCTGGAAGAATCCGACATCGGCGAACTGGAGATCAAAGAAGGTGAAGAATCCGTGCGCATCAGCCGTGGCACCAGCAACGCAGCACCTCAGGTGATTGCCGCTCCCGTAGCCGCCGCTCCAGCGCCAGCCGCTGCTCCTGCACCGGCTCCAGCCGCCGAACCGGCCGCTGAAGACAAGAGCGCCAGTCTCTCTGGCCACCTGATCAAGTCTCCTATGGTTGGCACCTATTACGCGGCACCAAGCCCAGGCTCCCCAGCATTCGTTAAAGTTGGCCAGCACGTTAAAGCTGGTGACGTTGTCTGCATTGTAGAAGCCATGAAAATGATGAACCAGATTGAAGCCGATAAGGCTGGCGTTGTTGAAGCTATTCTCGTTGAAGACGGTCAGCCGGTAGAATTTGACCAACCTCTGATCACCATCGTCTAAGCCTGGCGCTCACAGAGGAATTTCATCATGTTTGAAAAAATCCTGATCGCCAACCGCGGAGAAATTGCTCTGCGCGTGTTGCGCGCCTGTAAAGAGATGGGCATCAAGACCGTCGCCGTGCATTCACAGATTGACCGTGATCTGAAACACGTGCGCCTGGCCGATGAGTCCGTGTGTATTGGCCCCAACCCATCGCCGGAAAGCTACCTGAACATTCCTCGCATAATCAGTGCTATGGAAATTACCGATTCAGTGGCGGTTCACCCGGGCTACGGCTTTTTGGCAGAAAATGCCGACTTTGCCGAGCAGGTACAAAAAAGCGGCTTCACTTTTATCGGCCCAAGCGCGGATGTAATTCGCCTGATGGGCGACAAGGTGTCAGCCATTGAAGCCATGCAGAAGGCTGGCGTCCCCACGGTACCAGGCTCTAATGGCCCGCTGCCGGACGACAACGAAAAGTGTCTGCAATTCGGCCGTGACATCGGCTACCCTGTGATCATCAAGGCCGCTGCCGGTGGTGGTGGCCGCGGCATGCGCGTAGTTCACACCGAATCTGCACTGCTGAACTCCATTCGCATCACCAAGTCCGAAGCCCTCGCAGGCTTCGGTGACGACACCGTGTACATGGAGAAATTCCTACAGAACCCTCGTCACGTAGAGATTCAAGTGATCTCCGATGGCCAGGGCAACGCCGTACACCTGGGCGATCGCGACTGCTCACTGCAGCGCCGTCACCAGAAAGTACTCGAAGAAGCCCCTGCCCCCGGAATCGACGAAGAAGCCCGACAGAAGGTATTCGACTCTTGCGTTCAAGCCTGTATTGAAATCGGTTACCGTGGCGCCGGCACCTTTGAGTTCCTCTACGAAGACGGCCACTTCTACTTTATTGAGATGAACACTCGCATCCAGGTAGAGCATCCGGTGACAGAAATGATCACTGGCATCGACCTCATTAAAGAGCAGATTCGTGTCTGCGCAGGCGAGAAGCTTTCTATCACCCAGGAAGACATTCAATTCAGAGGCCACGCCTTCGAGTGTCGTATCAACGCCGAGGACCCGAAGACCTTTATGCCGTGCCCCGGCACAGTGGGCACCTTCCACGCTCCCGGTGGCTTAGGAGTACGTGTCGACTCACACTTGTACAGCGGCTACACCGTACCCCCCAACTACGACTCTATGATCGCCAAACTGATCACCCACGCCGAGACTCGCGAGGAAGCTCTTGCACGCATGCGCAGCGCACTTGAAGAGATCGTAGTAGATGGTATTCGCACCAATATTCCATTGCAGAAAGAACTGGTCCGAGACCAGGGCTTTGCGCAGGGTGGCGTGAATATTCACTACCTAGAGAAGAAGCTGGGCCTGCAGTAATAGGTTCAGCACCCCAACGCAAAAGGCCACGGAGGAAACTCTGTGGCCTTTTTTTAGTTTTGGTGGTTTTGTTGGGCTTCGCGCTGCTCAGCGCCAACCTACAAGGTGCCCGTAGGTTGGGTTGAGCGCAGCGAAGCCCAACACCTTCAATCACGCAACCTGATTGACGTGCAAATCCATCTGCGGATAGGGAATACCAATACCCAGTTCGTCAAATTTCACTTTAATAGCTTCGGTCAAATCAAATTTTACACCCCAGAAATCGGCGCTTTTCACCCAGGGACGCAATACCAGGTTCACAGAAGAATCTGCCAGCTCCGCCACCGCAATGGTGCAAGCACGGTCTTTCAAGATACGCTCATCGGCATCGACCAGCTCTTGCAGTGTTTTCTTCACCAAAGACAGATCTGCGTCGTAGCTGACTCCAACAACCATATCCACACGACGCTCAGGCAGCGCAGAGTAGTTCACTATGTTACCGCTCATAATGGTGTTGTTAGCGATGATAATTTGTTTGTTGTCTCCAGTGGTCATGATGGTGGAGAAGATTGAGATCTCTTTGATGACACCGGCGGCACCACCAGCCTCAACAAAATCACCGGCTTTGAATGGACGGAACATAATCAGTAGTACGCCCGCTGCAAAGTTTGCCAACGACCCCTGCAATGCCAAACCTATAGCCAAACCGGCAGCACCAATAATGGCGACAAAAGAAGTCGTCTGCACACCCAACTGACCAAGTGCGGCAACCACCACTACAGCAAACATCGCGTAGTAGGCAATATTTCGAGCAAAGCGCGCTACCGTTGAATCCACGTTCTTGGCTGCCATGCCGCGCTCAAGCAAATCGGCAATCTTTACCGCCAACCATTTACCGACAATGTAAATGACAACCGCCACGATCAGCTTTATACCATAGGTCATCGTAAAGGCCGCCGCCGTTGTCATCATGCTTTCTGCATCCATTGAGAAATACCCCTAAAAAATAAAGAAAATAGAACTCCGTCCAAGCTCATAAGCACAGACTACTATAGCCGATAATTACCAAAGAATTACGATCAAATAGTATTCAGTTATCGGAAATCAAAAAAGAAACTTAAGTTAAACCAAGATCAGCCAGGTCTACGACGCTGGTGCTGCTCCAGGTTTTCCAAACGCTTGCGTTCGCTCTTACGCAGCATAATGTAGGTAGCCCCACTGCCACCGTGCTGCTTCTGAGCCGAATGGAAGGCCAACACTTCTTCTAACTGTGGCAACCAGTGGGCAACGCAACTTTTGAGCAACGCGGGCTGCTTGCGGCCCTCGCCTTTTCCATGAGTAATCAATGCACAGCGGATATCATGCTGCACACAATCGCGTACAAACGTGCGCAGCGCCGAGCGCGCCTGCTCAACCGTGTGGTGATGTAAATCCAAGCGCGCATCAATGGCGTACTTACCAAGACGCAGATTCCGATAGACTCCGTGCTGCACTCCGGGCCGCTGAAATTCAAGTATTGCGTTGGGATCCAACGGTGGCGCCAACTCATCACCGGACAACTCGTTGATCTCCTGCACCGTCTCGGCTTGTGCCGCTTTGCGTCGAGCTTTCAGGGCCTCAGGGCTGATCCTGTCTTTCTCCAGTGCAACGCGCTTTTCCTGACGTATGGGCTTCACATCGCCCATGGCACTTAAAAATTCGTCATCACCCATTGCTATCATCCACATGCATTACTTCAGTTATCGATGATACACCATTCTCCTAGAGCGGAAACTGCGGAAGACCAGCGCGACACCCATTTGAGTGTATCGTCATCTCAATCAGACCAGTCGCCCCCCGGACAGTAGTGCGCTTTTGCGGGAATGGCGTTTAGGCGTGCAAATGATGATGGATCTAAAACGACAGAGGCCGGAGTAGTTTAGCTACTCCGGCCTCTAATAGAGCCATCCAACAGAAGAAGGCTAGGGCCTGTTAACACTAATTCTGATGCTTCTGTTGCGTCTCAAATCGCGCCAATCTAGGCGCGAGAAGCGAGTTTAGTGGTTCTAAACGAGCGACGAGCAACAACGAGTGGCGCGATTT
>JALUYN010000591.1 GCA_027012915.1 Cellvibrionaceae bacterium | reverse complement strand
CCTTAACACCAGGATTACCAGCCGTTGCCTGGTCGTCGTCTGCAGCAATCACAATTTGGTGTTCCGGATACACTGCTCGATACTGACGCGCGATGTGAATTAGGTTATTGCAGTTCCACGCGACCACCACTGGACTCTGAGTTGCCATGTGGATGCTAGCAGCTGTGGCAAACCCCTCAGCAATTAATATGGGACCGCCATGCGAAACAGTACCCATCAAGTAACTCATCCCCGACACCGGCCCGTGCTTTAAGAACTTTTTTGTAAATCCTTTCTTTTCAGAATGAAAAATTACCTGCAGATTACCCAATCGCCCTTGCCCATCGAACATAGGCACCACCAAACAACCAGGTTTCAAATAGAGGAATGAATTAGGCTTTTCTTCCAGGGCAAAGAACGCAGAGATAGCACCACGCCCGGTAATCAGATTGACTGAAATTGAATCATCCACGTACTCGATGATGATTCCGTGCGGGACAAACCCAGCACCGCACGATGTAATTTTTTTGTGCCCCAGGTACGGCGAATTACCGACGGGCTTCAATAGCGCCCATATATCAACCGCGGCTTGCGCAATCGCTACCCGCCAGCGCTTTTCGAGCTCCGCTTCGCGTTTGGCTTCAGCCTCACGCTTCTCACTGCGCGCCGCTCGCTGGCGATCCAGTTCCAGTTTCTCCGCTTCAGTGAGCTCTTTCTTTTCTGGCTCCCAGCCATTATCCCTCGCCTTTTTAAACAGTGTTGCCATGGTGATACCGCCACCGGACTTAAAGCTTTTCCAGCTGGCCCGGGCAGCATCGTTTTTATAGCTGTCTGCCGTCTGGCTCCAGTCATCCCATGTATCAAAGCCGTCATCGCCAAATTCTGACTTGATCGCCATCCCCATCTGGATCCACACATCGCGGTCATCAGATGGTATTCGGCAGAGAGCGCTGGCAACTTCATCCAGCGTACATTGATCGTATTGCATAGAATCCCCCAATTTGTAGACAGCGGTAGACCGCCAACCACACCTGTATAAATTCACATTACCTACAGGTGATTTAATCCTCTTAGCTAATTGGTAAGAATGAACCCAAGAAATAAACGGGAGCACCCAATGAGCCTTTATGCGACCTGCAATCCCCAGATATCGGGACGCAACCCATCAAGAGTCAGTGCGGAATCAGGCGTTACCTTGATGGATGCCTTAACAAGCGCCTTGGCCATATCCACACCTGCTCTACGGTGTCCTCCGGCCAATTGCCATAGGTACCCTACAGAGGTATTTGCTTCAGCCGCCAGAGCATCACGCTGCTCCTGACTGGCCTTTTTCATCCAAATTTTCATATTCATTCGATTAATTTAGCACAAGGGTAATTTTAGCATCAAGCAAAGAGGTAAATTATTTTCCTTTTTGCTCATTTACCTAAATGCTAAATATTCAGAGAATAAGGCCATGGACATCAAAGAGATAAGAGCCCAAAACCTGGAATCTCTGGTAAAAGAGGCCGGTAGCGCCAAGAAACTGGCGGAGTTGTGCAACACCGACCCTGCCTACATCAGTCAGATTCGCACCTATCGGAAAACTGCCAGCGGAAGAAAGCGAGCGGTAGGGGATGACCTTGCCAGAAAGCTTGAAGACGGGATGGGGAAGCCACACGGCTGGATGGATGCGATTCAAGCTCAACGCCAAGCGCAAGAAGGTACATTCTCAAAATTCATTGCGACAAGCACAACCAAGCAAAAGCTTTATGACTTAGTGAAGGTTATGGCATCAAGCAATGATGTAAGCGATGAAGAAGCTGCCAGGCTTATCGGTTATGCAGAAGCCATACTCACAAAAGACCACAAAACAACCATGGATATCAGCAATTTATTGAAGGAGTAAAATTTGTCAGTACAGCTACTGCGTGCAGGGAACTATATTGCCAGCCAAGCATATGAGCACAATATTCAAGGCATCAACGACACTCACACAGCGTTAATTCAATACGATAAAGGAAAGCGTCCCAGCCTTTCCTATGTAAAATTCTGCCCAAAAAACGAATATCAACTTTTGGCAGAAGTCATCTGCTACATATTAGCCAACCATCTTTCGATCAGACAGCCACGAAGAGCAGCAATAATCACTATTCCTCTGCAAATGCTCAGACACTCCGGTATACCGATTCCTGACCAATACCAAACCCAGGATCTGGCTCTTGCGTGGTGTACAGAGTCTCTGGATAGCAAATCAATTAAAGCGATCTATAAGCTTGATGACTATATGATCAACGCTCTCAAAGAAACATTTAAGCTAAACCCAAAAATGTTCTCTGAATGGGCCGCTTTTGACGAACTGGTTGCGAACACAGACAGAAATGCTGGTAATATAATTAAACTCAGCAAAAAAGTAATGGCCATCATAGATCATGGCCTTGCCCTACTCCCCGCTCACCTACCTCACCCAGATACCCAGGTCACGAATAAGCTCACGGAGTATGTTGGCGCAAGGCTCAGCACTAGCGATCAAATTAAGCTGCAATCGGCTATGGTTCACGCTGCAAATGATCACGAAGAAGCGCTCAATAGAGGCTATAATGATATACAGTCATGGATGCGCAATTTTGGCCTTGATACTACAACCCAACAACGCCTGAACGCTTTCTTAAAGCATAGAGCATCTGAAAACTGGCTTACTGATAAATTGGCTATGGTATGAACCTTCAACCCCTTTTAAATGACGAATCAAATGTCAGGTTTTCTGAGTGGGCCAATATTCAACTAAAAATTGGCGAACTGTCCCCAGAGTACTTGAATGTTGGTGTTCTGTTCCGCAATGTCGATGGCAACATACAAAGCCGGTTCGTTCAGGATTTCTCTGGATTAGAATGTCTTTTGGGTGCAGATTTCAATGAAGACCTTATTAAGGAAATGCTGAATATTACCAGCACTGCCCTTCAAACGAGGTCAGCCACCCTATCCGACATTATTTTACCTACGCCATCTTTAAGAATCACCCAACCCAGTAGTATTCAAGCTGATCTAATGGATGATCCAATAGGCTTGCTATGGGACGAGACAATTACTCTGGATAATTGCTGCGACATTGCACCTAAAGAAGAAAAGTTTAAACACATTAACAATGCCGACGTCCGGAAAATCGTTTTTGATATCTTAAAAAACAAGATGGGCGTCGATGCCGACTGGGTATTGAATCAGGAAAAGTCACTACAGCTCGAAACAGAAAGCAATCGAACCATTCAGCTGGATGTCCCTCTTGTAACGGGAAGCGCTGTCGGATCTGTCGTCAGCGGCTGGTACGCAAACTGGAGCAGCGTTGAGAGAAATCTAACCCATGGCGTCATGGATATTAATGCTGCATCTCATTACAGTAAAAAGCCCGGTCAGGCTATTTTCTTACAGCGGCCAGAAAATACATCCAAGATATCGCCCAAAGAATTGAACCAGATCGATGAAAAGCTGGATGTAATGAGCCACAAGCTCAAGGCCAGCGGGGTTAATTTCTTTATGGAGCATGAGCCAGAATTATTGGCCGAAGATATAGAACGCTGGGCTCACGACACCCAGTAAAAAGGGCGCCACTGGCGCCCTTCTCTTTTATGCAGTAACTCTTAAGCCAGTTCCAACTGCCCTTTTTCCGCCTGGTTATTCATTGCCTTGGACTCACGATATTCCTTGGCCTCAGCCTTCATAGTCCAATGAATTTCAAAATCTCTCTCTTCAACAACCTGACGAATCTCAGCCAGAGTCACACCGAAGTACTCCTTCCGGAGATTAACCTTGTTGAGTCGCGCATAATCAAATCGGCGATGTAATTCATTTTCCAAAGCCGGAGCATCTTCACAATTAATAATGGCATGAACATCAAACGGGAAAGGCACACTGGCATCACCCAACTCTTTAACACGATCCATTGGCTCCAATCGACGAGTCATGCCGATCTTGAATACATCCTCACCAAATGACCCCTCATTAGAAATAACATACACATGACCACGCCTTGTCTGCTGAGCCATAGACAAAGCTCTCTGATTTTTGGCCTCAGCCTCATCCAGCTTGCCTGCCAGCTCCGCCAGCTGCTGCTCAAACTTAGCTCGCTCCTCATCATTGGCTGCTGCCAACTCTTTTTTGGCTTTTTCCATCGCCTTCTGCAGCATCTTTTCCTCTTTCTCTGCTTCGCGAATGGCCTTTTCAATTTCCTTGCGAGCCTTTTCCTCTTCCCGCATTTGCTCACGGATCGCCCGCTGCTCTTCCCTTTCCTGTATTTTTAGCTCATTAACAGACACCGCCCATTTGAGCTCCCGCAAGCGAGCAGCCAAATACAGCTCTGTAATCCGGGCATTACGAAAGGCCACACCGTTGTGATTCACCAAGTGGAAGGCATCCTTTATGGACTGCTCGAGCTTACCAAAATTATCGTGCTTCACAGTGGAAAGGATTGCTTCAACTTTCCCGTTAAAAGCGTCAAGAACAAAATCTATCGCAATCCTTTTGCGCTTTGCCTCTGCATAATCACACTCGGCAGCAGAACCCTGCTTGATCATCGATTTACTGTGCGCTCTGGCCTGCTTTAAATCTTGCCCTGCCTGCTTGTGATCATACTCTTCGGCAAGATCATCTATCACACTATGGTTAGGCACCAGATATTCATCACCATAACCATCAATAATATTTTTCATGGCTTTAACAGTTTGGGTAAATTCTTCAGCCTTATCCTTTATTTCAAGAGCCTCACCTGCAATATCCTCTGCCCGCTCCCGAGCTTCAGCAACGATACCTTCTGCCTCTGACTCAGCGGCACGCACAATTCTGATCGATTTGTCTTCCGAGGCCTGGTCACGATCTTTCGCTTTACGCAGCACCTCTTTGGCCTCAGAGCGAATCCGCTCAACTTCTGCCTGCACATCCTCTATGGGCTGGTATTGCCAAAGCGGCTTCACCTTTTCATTGAGGTTTTCAAGATCACCCTCCAACCGAAGAACATCTTCCTTCAACTTCGTTTCGCTTCGGCGAGATTGATATAGCTGGATCCCGAGATATATAGCCAACCCTGGAACCACGATCACCAATATCAAAGCCACTATCACTTCCATTTAACACTCCCTATGTCTTTGGTTTGAGCAACAACGATAACAGCAAGGGTTCACCAGACAAACCTAAGGGAAAATTACTGTTGACAAATTTACCCTCATGCTTAATTATAAATTTAGCACGGAGGTAAATATGAATTTAGCACCACGCCAAAAGGAAGCGCTGACCCATCAGGCACACGGCCTGAATTACATGGAGACAGCCGAGGCAATGCACTGCAGCCGCAAGAACGTGGCCAACCTGCTACGGGAGTGCATGTTCAAGCTACACGCCCTGAATACTCGTGAGGCGATTGCCAAAGCGATGCACCAGGGCCTGATTCATCTAGTACTGCTAGCCGCCGTGCTGATGGGGTGCGGATTGGGCGATGACGAACTAATGAGAATTCGATATCGCCTGCGCCAGACGGGCCGCATCGTGAGAATTCAACGCACCAGCAGACGAGAGGAACTGGTATGACCATTCACATTCATCCAACTGTCACAGCAAAGCCAGAGCGCATTGAAGCGCTACAGCGCCGCACTGGCGGCCTAGTTGTCATTGGCGGTCACAACCCGGTATTGGTTATGCCAAAAGCGCGGCAGCCACACCAGGCAGCGTCAAGCAGCCAGCCACCACTCGGGGGGGGCGATGCTGCGTGATCTGTCGTAACTGCAAGCATAAACAAGAAATTGATTCGCTAACCATCGACGGTATGCACTTCTACGCCTGTGAAAAGTGCGGTCACGATCTAGTCAGCGGCGAAACTCTTGAAGAGTGGAAAGAGAAAACGCCACCGATTGATATGGATGAAATGAACCCGGCTGACGAGATCGCTTTCTACGGCGACACCGATGAGAGCAGCTCCATTCAAGAGCCAGAAGCCGGCCAGAAATTCGACACCGACAAAACCCAGTGGGACCTCACCCCATGGCTCGCCCAAACGGAGGTGGCGGAGGTTTTAACCTACGGTGCGGTCAAATACAGCCGCGACAATTGGCGCCACGTACCGGACGCAAAGCGCCGTTACACCGCCGCCCTATTCCGCCACGTGGTCGCTTGGCTACGCGGCGAGAAGTGCGACCCAGAAAGCGGGAAGCACCACTTAGCGCACGCCGCCTGCTGCATCCTATTCATGCTGGAAGTGGATCTTGAGGTGCAGCAATGAGTAACCACGCCATTACCGTGCAAGAAGCCGCCAAGCTACTGAAAATAGGGCCCAACGTGCTCTTTCGCATCCTGCGCAAATCAGGCGTACTGCACAGCAAAGAGCCCCTGAAAAACACGCCCCGCCTGCAGTATCTGCAGCTGGGTTACTTCAAAACCAAGCTAACCGAATTCACCACTGGCCCCGTTCGTCACGCGCACCTAAAGCCATTGGTAACGCCAGCCGGTTTGGTATTCATACGAGAGCTACTGGATGGACTGGGAGCAAATGGGCAAGTGGTACCTCCAGAGCAAAGAGCGGTACCGAGTGAGCAAATGCCTGGTACAGAGCAAGCCGGTTTACACAGCTTGGACACCTGCAAACGGCCGGACCGAACCCGCCGAATCTCTCGGAGTTTTTAAAACTCCGGAAGCAGCAATGGACGAATGCGAGCTGCATTTTTTGAACACGCACTGACGGCGGGAAAGACCGCATCTAAACCTTACTTCCCCGCCCTCGCGGCGGGGCTTTTTAACAGGCGACGACATGAACACTTACTTTGCATTGATGGCTGAATTTGAAACCGCACAGATCCCGCTGAAAGACTGCTGCGAGAAGTACTTCGGTCTGGCCTACAAAGAAGCATGCCGCAAGGCGACCACACAGAACTTGCCGGTACCGGTGTTTCGTTGTGGTTCTACCCGCAGCGGCTGGCTGATCGATGCAAAAGAACTGGCCAATTTTCTGGACCAAAAACTTGAGCAAGCGCGGAAAGACTGGAAGCGCATGAATTCACACGCAGCCTAAAAAGGCACCATTGGGGGATATGACGTGATGCAGACCGAAGCACTTAAACAAGAACTCAGCGGGCTCAGAGAACTTTTTGCGCAACTGGAACAGTGGTCTATCGCCGCCGCCCAGGAACTGCAGGAACTGCTCGACGACACCATTGAAAGCGGCAATCCAGAACCAACCGGCACCCGCCTTCTTCTGGATGAGCACAGCAAACTAATGAGAACCATCTTAGGGATACCCGAAAAGCAGGAGCGCACCAATGAGCAACACGAAACCAATAAAAATTCGCAGAAACACACCCAGACCAATCGCACGCAAGGGCAGAGCCTTGAGCCGCGATTTTCGTCTCTCCAAAGAGCTGTCTGAGATTCAGGAAACCCTCGAAGAC
>JALUYN010000590.1 GCA_027012915.1 Cellvibrionaceae bacterium | reverse complement strand
CCAGTGCATCAAAGAAATTGGATCGATTTTGGCGGCGCTGCCAGGATTGGCAAAAGAATGCTCCGAGCGCTATCAGGCTGTAACCAAACAGAATGGCCAACAAAATCAGAACCGGCGCCATAAAAAAGTCCGACATCTGATACATCAGTTCTTCAAGATTTCTAATCATCGAAATTAACCCACAAAAGATAGAGAAAAAGTTAGGAATCCGACGGCGACATCATGATTTGCGCCGCCGTCAGATTGTGTTTTTGCAGCCAGGAAAACAGCTTCAGTGTTTTCTCCAGCGAAACATCCTTGTCACCCGACATAATTATCTCGGGCTCTTGTGTAGAGGCGATCTTGGAAAGCAGCGCCCGTTCAAATTCGCTCCAGCTAGCGTACTCGACACTGCCAACACCCCACCGATCACCGTCGGCGAGCAACGCCACCGTGATCTGTTTATCCATCACGATGGATTGCGCCTGTGCTTCGGAGTCTTGTGGCAGGGTAACTTCGAGAACTTCGGGTACGGTATTCGCCGTCAGCAACAAGAAAACCAATAGAATAAAAATTACATCCAGAAGCGCGGTCATATCCGGAAATCCTCCGGACACCTGCCCCTGATCGGCAGCACCGGTAATCATGCCAACTGACCTTGAAATGCAGCGGGCTTAATCACATTTTCAACAGGGCCTTGATCCGTACCCGTTTCAATAGCCAGAGAACACTCGTTTAGCGCAGCCGCCATTGCATCAATTCGTGCATCGCCCCAGATGCAGAATCCGTGGCTACCGATTAACGCCGGAACAGCAATCAACATACCCAGCGCAGTGGTAACCATCGCCTCCCACATGCCCTCTGCCAGCAGCGCCGGTGTTACTGGACCAGTGACATGGGCAACGTTTTGGAACATGGAAATAATTCCCAGGACCGTTCCCAAAAGACCAAGTAGCGGCGCCACCGCACCCAGCAGGGTCAGCCAACGGGTATGGGCCAGCAGGGCTCGTCGCTCACCTTGCAGCCAAAGGCTGGCGTATTCGTCGCGAACCGATTTCTCGAGGTCTCGCTTACCGTTCAATAGCGCTAACCCCTTCGGCAGACCGCGCCCTATGGGCAGCTCTCCCTGCTGAAATTGCTTCACCCGCAATGCCCCCCGCACCGGCGGATAGAAGGCAAACACCAGAGCGCGCTCTAACAGCAATGCCAACACCAGTACGGAGCAAATAATCAACGGATAAACCACGGGACCGCCCATCAGAATATGCGTTTGAATAGTTTCCATAGGTTCTCCTCGCAGGCCGGGCTTAGCGCAATTACAGCCAACCTATCTGTTAATGGTGAAAGCCACAGGCACTTCTACCCAGGCCGATATAGCTGCTCCGTCGATGCGAGCCGCCTCAAACTGCCACCCCTGTACTGCCTTCAATGCAGATTTGTCGAGTAATGCAAAGCCACTGGAGCGCACCAGCTTTACCTCCAGTGTTGCGCCCTCGGGATCAACCAGCGCCTGCACCAGAGCTTCTCCCTGCTGGCGCTTTCGCAACGCCAGCTTTGGATATACCGGGGGCGTGGGGCGACTGCGAAATGCGGCGTCATTAATCACCGGCAAAGATTCCAGCCCTGGCGGATTGTCGCTGGCCTCGATAGAGGTCGCTTCGGCCACCGCATCCACAATGGGCTCTTCAAAAGCCTCCTCAACTACTTCCGCAGGCTCGGGCTCAATCAACTCTTGCTTGACCGGCACCGGCTTTTTGGCTGTGTCTTTAATCACCGGCTTCTCAACAACATCTGTTACCGGCTCGGCTGGCGGCTTCTTTGGTGCTGGTGTCGGCGCGGGCTTAACCGTCACCATAGATATGGACATAGCCACAGGTAATTGCTGGCTGCCGCCACTGAGCTGCGGCAACTGGACGGTATCGCTATAGGAAAGCCACGCATAATGGGCTCCCAGGGACACCAAAAGCGCCAAACACCGCCACATCATCGATTCTTCCCCCAAATTCAAGGACCGGATTCTACCCGCCTTAACCGATACTGTAAATACGAACCATTATCATTACATTTACACAAATAGAGGAAACTTCATATAAAAACAAAAAAAGCGCCAGAAACCGATAATTTGAAAAAAGATGAAAAATAGTTGTTGCAAATGAGAATGTTTATCATTACATTCTGTTCATCGGCTCGAGACAAGCGCAGCAGCGGGGACAACAACTCTCCCACTACGCGCCATCCAGGCCAACAGAATCAGTCCTCTGATAGCCCACCTTATGCCAGGCCCCACTCAGGCCTGGCTTTTTTTCGCCTGTGATTTCCCGCCCTTTAATCTGATCATTACTCTTCATTGAAAATAATTTGCATATGGTAATGATTCTCATTAATATCCTTCACCCCAGTACAACAACCGGTTATTTTTTGACCATAAAGAGTGAATGAACAGCCATGAACTACATTAAGCCCTTGCCATTGGCGATCAGCCTGGCGATGACCGCTGGACTGGCACACGCCGACAGTACCGCCAAGAAAGTATTTACCCTGGACAAAGTAACTGTTGCCGCCACCCTGACTGAACAGAAGGTCGAGGATGTTGCCAACACCGTTACCGTTATTGATGCAGAAACCATCGAAAAAAACGCCACCACGAATATTCGTGATCTGGTTCGCTACGAACCAGGCGTGAGCGTCGGTAACGAGGCCGGTAGTGACCGTGAGCGCTTCGGCAACCAGGGTTTCAATATTCGCGGTATGGAAGACAACCGAGTAAAAATCGTGGTGGACGGCGTAGATCAGCCCAAAGCCTTTGCACCTTCCGGCCAGTTCTTCCAGCGCAACACCCGTAACTATGTGGACATGGACAGCCTCAAGCGCGTTGAGATCATTAAAGGTCCTGCATCCTCCCTATACGGCAGTGACGCCTTGGGTGGTCTGGTTGCCTACACCACCAAAGATCCATCGGATTACCTGAAGCAAGAAGGCAACGACACCACCGGTAGTATCAAAATTTACGCCAATGATCTGGACGACAACTTTACCCAGACTCTGACATTGGCCAACCGCACCGGGAGACTGGAATCGCTGTTGACCTACACCAACCGTGACGCCAAAGAAGCCGAAGCCCACGACGATCTCGAATTGGAAAAAGACGAAGTGGATGTCGACAGCAAGAATCTGCTTCTGAAACTTCAGTATCAGCTGACCGACACACAGCGTATTGGCCTTACTGTTGAAGATTACAAGAACGACACCTTTACCGACATGCCTCGCAAACTGGCTTCCTTCGGCGGTGCTTACTACTCGCAGTTCTACCACGGCGATGACACAACTACTCGCAAACGCGTGTCTCTGACTCACGAATGGCAGGCGGACACTGCTCTGTTTGACACCTCAAAAATCCAACTGGATTGGCAGGACAGTGAGCAGGATCAGGAAACCACCAGTGTTGTATTTGGCAGCCTGAGAACCAAGGACTACACCAACCAGGAAGAACTGAAACGCCTGTCTGGCCAATTCAACAAAGCGCTCGACAACCACACAATTACCTATGGTTTTGAGTACAAAGACATTGAGCTGACCAACACGCAAGACACCATCTATCCAAACAACCCAGCCGGAAACACCTTCGACCGTGGCTACCCACTGATTGATGGCACCGACTACGCCGTATACCTGCAAGATCAAATCAGCTTGATGGACGGCAAACTGGTAGTAACACCGGGCATTCGTTATGACAGCTTTGAAGCAGAGACCAAAGTTGATGCTGACTTTGCTCCTCCTGCTCAGATCAACGTGGAAGATTTTTCCGATCACGATAGCGATAAGGTGACTGTGCGTCTGGGCGCGGTCTACAAGTTCACTGAAGAGTGGTCGGGTTTTGCACAGTACAGCCAGGGATTCAAATCCCCAGACTTGCTGCACTTGTACGCCGCGTCCTACCGCAACTACGGGCCAGGCATGCAGTACCTGACCTTGCCAAATCCTGGCTTGAAACCCGAGAAAAGTGACTCTTACGAAGTGGGCGTACGCTTCAAAAATGACAAGGGTAACTTTGAACTGGTGGGCTTTTACAACGACTACACCGACTTTATCGACTCACGGGTAGTTGGCACCGAATACGACGGCACCGCCTACGATTCCGTTTCCACCAATGAAAACGTAGGTGATGTTGTCATCAAAGGTATCGAAGCCCGAGCTTCGGTATGGCTGGACTCTACCGTTGGTGCCCCGGAAGGAACCTCTCTGCAAGTGGCTTTGGCCTATGCTGACGGAGAAAACAAATCCGACGACGAGCCTTTGGACAGCGTTTCACCACTGAACGGTGTTATCGGCCTGGCTTACGATGCACCTTCCGACCTCTGGGGTTCCAACCTGACCTGGACTTTGGTTGACGGCAAGAAACAAAAGGACATCAGCAGCGATACCGGTGCTGCCAGTAAAGGTTATGGCCTGCTGGATATGAGCGCCTACTACAATGTAACGCCGCAGCTGACCATCCGCGCCAACATTAATAACATCACCGACAAGAAGTACCGCGTTTGGGATGATATTCGCAAGCTGGGCGATACCACTGACTTGGATCGCTACACTCAGCCGGGGCGCAACTTTGCACTGAGCGCCACCTACTCTTTCTAACTCTGAGTAGATAGCGTGCAAAAAGGCCAGATCTCGCGAATGGGATCTGGCCTTTTTAGTTTGTTTTTTTGAAACAGAATACTGAGAGGTTCATCGTGAGATTTGCATCGAAAATAGATATCTGGCTCGGCACCATTATCGTACTGAGTTCGCTGCTTTGTCTCGGTGCTGCCTGGCTTGTCGGCCATCAAGGCGGAACGATTAATATTTTGTTGGGTTTATTGGTATTACTTTCCGGCACCTTACTTCCCCTATGGATACTTTTGAGCACGCACTATCACATTGCACGTGGACAACTGAGGGTAACTTCCGGCCCTTTTTCCTGGTCTATCGCCATTGACGAAATCCAATCCGTGTCGGAAACCCGCAACCCACTTTCAAGTCCGGCGCTATCTCTCGATCGACTACTGATTTGCTACGGCAATCACAAACACATCATGGTATCCCCTAAAAACAAAAACGCTTTTCGAGAAGTGCTTGAAGCAACTGACGTTTGATAGAACAGCGGTTGCAACATAACAGTCCTGATACGAGAATAAAGTCTAAAGGAGAAGCTTATGATCTTCTGGCTAATTCATATCGCAGGTCTGTTACTCGCCTGGCATTACACCGATCTCGGCTCAGAGTCGATATTGCAGAGTGGTTTACTGCCTTTGTTAATTGTTGGCCTACTGATATCCATCGCATTGAAGCTGGCTGTTCATACCCATGGTGGAAGCTCTGGCGGCAGTGATGGCAGCGGCGGGTTCTTTGATGGTTCTGACGGAGGCGGTTGCGGGGGTGACGGCGGAGGCTGTTAACAGCTTTCAGTTTGCAACTGGTATGGACATCATCAAACTCACCGAACACGCCATGTCGATGGACGACAGCACTTGGCAACGCCACGCCAATCCTTGGAGTGTTTATACACGATTTACCATTTTGCCACTGCTATCCCTGGCGTTTTGGTCGCGGGAATGGATCGGCATCTACGCGACAGCTCCGATTCTGTTATCGCTGCTTTGGATCTGGCTCAATCCACGCGCTTTTCCGATTCCACGCAATACCCATAGTTGGGCTTCTATGGGTACTTTTGGTGAGCGAATTTATTTACAGCGCAAGAGCATTGAAATTCCGGCCCATCATTTGAGGGCGGCTAGAACACTGGCCTTACTAACCGCTCTCGGGTTACCTGTGTTGATCTATGGCATCTACCATTTTGATCTGAGGCTACTGATTCTGGGCAACCTCTGGATCATGGTTTTCAAAGCCTGGTTTGTGGATCGCATGGTATGGCTTTATCTGGACCTTAAAGATTCAAACCCACGGTTTCGAAGCTGGCTTAGAACTACGTAAGGCTATTGTTGTGGCAACTGTTGCTGCAAAAAGCGCAAGGTATTCTCGCCCATCACTTTGCGAATTTCCGTCTCGGTGAAACCCGCCTTGAGCATGCCATCGGTTAATACCGCCAACTCTGAAGTGTCCATTGCGGTAGTAACGGAACCGTCAAAATCTGAACCCAGTGCAACGTGATCCTCCCCCAGCAAGTCGATGGCGTAGCGCAACGCCTTCACCACATTGTCAGGAGAGATTTCACACACTGCACCATCCCAGTAACCGATGCCTATAATGCCGCCCTTCGCTGCAATCTGCTGCATCAGCGAGTCGCTGATATTGCGAGCGCTGGGGCAGTGACCGTGAACGCCAGTGTGGCTGACAATTAGCGGCTGATCGGTATAGGCCAGCACATCCTCAACCACTTGCGGCGCGGAATGTGACAGGTCGATCATGATGCCCAGTTGATTCATGCGGTCGATAGCCTGGCGACCAAACTCGGTCAGTCCGGCACCGCTTTCACCGTGCAGTGAACCGCCCAATTTGTTGTCAAAGAAATGCTGCAGGCTCATCATGCGAAAACCCGCATCGAACAGGCGTTGCACGTTGTCGAGATTACCATCCAACGCGTGGGAACCTTCGGTGCCGATCATCGCGCCCACCAATTTGGGGTTCTGCTTGCGGGCTTCCATAAACCGCGCCAGGTCCTGCTGATT
>JALUYN010000589.1 GCA_027012915.1 Cellvibrionaceae bacterium | reverse complement strand
TGTGATAGCTTATCCTTATCGGACTGAGCAGATGAAAGAACGGATAGAGGTGAGGTATGAGCGAAGATATTCAAGCGGCACTGCGCGATAACGTACGTTTGTTGGGGGATATGCTGGGCGAGACTATTCGCGATCAGGTGGGTGAGGATGTCTACCTCAAGGTCGAAGAAATCAGGGCACTGGCGAAAGATGCCCGGCAAACTCAAAATTGGCAGCCGTTGCTGGATTTGATGAGCAGTCTCGACGACGGGCAGCTAGTGCCAGTGGCCAGAGCTTTTACTCATTTTCTGAACTACGCCAATATCGCTGAGCAGCACCATCGCGTGCGCAGTTTGCGCAATCGTGAGAGCGATCCGCAAAGCGCTTTTAATCATGCGCGGGAAGAGGGCACGCTACTTGAGTTGATCCCGCGGCTGAAGTCTCAGGGTGTCAGTCCTGAGGATATCCATCGTACGGTCTCTTCCATGGGAGTCGAACTGGTACTAACCGCGCACCCCACGGAGGTCAGCCGTCGTACCTTGCTACGCAAGCATCACGATATTGCCGATATTCTGAAGAAGCTGGATAACAACCAGCTGACTCCCATTGAGCGAGAGGGAGAACTGAACCGTTTGCGGCGGCGTATTGTCGCCTGTTGGCATACCGATGAAATTCGTCGTCATCAGCCGACCCCGGTGGACGAGGCCAAGTGGGGCTTTGCCACCATTGAATCTACTCTGTGGGAGGCGCTGCCCGAATTTTTGCGGCTACTAAGCAAACAGCTGGAGGAGCATACGGGGAAGTCACTACCTCTGGATGCTACCCCGCTGCGCTTTGCCTCTTGGATGGGCGGCGATAGAGACGGCAACCCCAATGTGACTGCCGAGGTTACCGAGGAAGTGCTGTTGCTGGCTCGTTGGGAAGCCGCACATCTATTGGCATCGGATATTCACGAACTACGTGAGGACCTGTCCATGAGTGATTGCAGCGTCGAGCTGCAAGATCGCATTGGCGGAAGCCACAGAGAGCCTTATCGGGAGTTGCTGAGAGAGGTTCGCTCTCGTTTGCAAAACACCCGGCAGTGGGCTGAAAACAGGCTCAATGGCGAGGAGTTTGAAGGCCCTGTCTATCTAGAGGATGAGCAACTGCTTGAGCCTCTGATGATTATCTATCGCTCTTTAATCAGCTGCGGTATGCAGGGTATCGCTGATGGCAGCTTGACCAATATTATTCGCCGGGTGGCTTGTTTTGGGCTAACGCTGCTCAGGTTGGACATTCGTCAGGAGTCCACCCGCCATGCCGAGGTTATCAATGAGATTACCGAGTACCTGGAACTGGGCAGTTATCAGCAATGGAATGAGGACGAAAAACAGGAGTTTCTTCTAAAAGAGTTGGGGAACAAGAGACCGCTGATTGGCGCTGATTTCGCCGCATCTGAAGAGACTGCTGAGGTGCTGCGCACTTTTAAAGTGCTGGCTCAGCAGCCGTCCTCAGCTTTGGGGGCCTATATTATTTCTATGGCGACCCACCCCTCGGATGTATTGGCGGTGAGGCTGTTACAAAAAGAAGCCGGCTGTCCCACTCCCCAGCGTATCGTACCCTTGTTTGAAACTCTCAGTGATTTGCAGGGAGCACAACAAACAATGGATCGTTTACTGTCCATTGATTGGTACCGAGACGATATTCAAGGCTCACAGGAGGTGATGATTGGCTATTCGGACTCGGCAAAAGACGCTGGTTTCTTTGCGGCTTCCTGGGGGCAGTATCTGACTCAGGAAGCGTTGAGCAAAACCTGCAAAAGTCACGGTGTGCATCTTACCTTGTTTCATGGTCGCGGTGGTTCGGCCAGTCGTGGTGGTGGTCCGGCGCGTGAGGCTTTGTTGTCGCAACCGCCAGGTACCATTAATGGTTCGGTCCGTGTTACCGAGCAGGGAGAAATGATCCAGTTTAAGTTTGGTCTGCAGGAGGTTGCTCAGGAAAACATTGAGCTCTACGTTTGTGGTGCACTGGAGGCCACCTTGGCGCCCGCAGCAGCACCGGATCAAGAGTGGCGGGATCGTATGCAAGCGCTGGCTGATGAATCTGTTGAAGAGTATCGTCGTATCGTGCATCACGACGAGCGCTTTGTGCCTTATTTTAGAAGTGTTACTCCCGAGCAGGAATTGCGACGTTTGGCTTTGGGGAGTCGTCCGGCTAAACGCCGTGCCACTGGTGGAGTAGAGAGTCTCAGGGCAATCCCGTGGGTGTTTGCGTGGACACAAATGCGATTAATGTTGCCAGCCTGGTTGGGGACCGGCAAAGCGCTGGAGTCCTGTGTCAATGACGGTGCCTTGTCGCAGTTGCAGGATATGGCGCAGCACTGGACCTTCTTTGACATGCTACTGAGCATGCAGGAAATGGTGATGGCCAAAACCGAAGAGCGAGTGGCTGAGTATTACGAGCAGCGGCTGTTGCAGGATTCCTCTCATCAATCTTTGGGTGCCGAATTGCGAAACGGCGTGGAGCAGGCCGAGTCGGTTTTGAAGAAAATCACCGCTCGGGATTTGCTGGATGATATTCCCGATCTCAAACGATCTATTGAGCTGCGCAATCCTTATGTGGACCCTTTGAATATTACCCAGGTGGAGGTAATGAGGCGTTTACGGTTGCTAGAGGAAGGAGATACCTCGGAGCTGAAAAATACCCTCGAGCAGGCATTGATGGTTTCTATTGGTGGGATCGCGGCGGGGTTGAGGAATACGGGGTGATTGTCGGATTACCTCTATGTTCTAAATAATACTCGTCATTGCGAGGCGCATCGCGCCGCGGCAATCTTTTGAGACTACGCTTGAATTTGCCTTGTAGATGGCTTTGGCGGATATTTTCTCGTTGTCCTGCCATTCTGCGAGATATCGCACACGGCATCCATACCTTCCGCGACATACGACCGCTATGGATGGCGCAAGTGCAGATATTGCAGGAGCAAATATCTGCCCGGCCGTCCCTAGGCATAAAAAAGCCGCTACCCGAAGGTAGCGGCCCAAAAACCGCAGAGAGCAAAGGCGCGGTATTTTTGCAGGCTCGTTAGAACTTGTGAGTAAACCCGAGCTTGAACATGCGGCCAAACGCGTTGTGTGTCTGTGCGTCGTAACGCAGGTCAGCACGCACGTAAGGCGCTTCTTCGTCGGTCAGGTTGATCACAGATGCGGTAACGGAGGTGTCACCTTCGTTCAAGCTCACGTTGTAGAACAGATCGTAAGTGGTGTGTGATTCCACGGTGCGATCGTAAATAGTGTCTTCGAACGAGGTACCAACCAATGTGTCGGTCGCATTATCGGTATAGCTGTCGATATACGACGCTACCAGGCGTACATTGTGAATGTCACGGCTGTAGTTGACAGAGAAGTTGGCTTTCAGCTCCTGCATCGGGCGAACAAACGTGCCTTTGTTCAGAGAGCCTACGGCGTCAAACGAATCCTTACCCTGGAACTCGTCTACGTCGTATTCCAGAACGTAGGTAGCTTGCAGGTTCAGGTCGATCATGCCGTCAAACGCTTCGAAACCGTAGTTGGCGTTCAAGTCCAGACCATTGGTGGTGATGTCGGGGCCATTGACGTATTGGGTGGTAATACGGGCAATGGTAACGCCGCCGGCGTCACAGGTAATGCGTGGGTCTACACCACAGATGGCACCGCCGTTCTGTCCGGAGACATCGTTGACAAGCGCATTGGGGTTCTCACGCACGATAGGGTCTGAGAAATCGAAGTGCCAGTAGTCCAGCGTGATTTCCGAGTTTTCGATCGGACGGTAGATTACACCAAGGTTGTAGGTATTGGCGGTTTCAGGGTCCAGGTCCGCATTGCCCAGTCGGTCAACGGCCTTGAACAACAGTTCCTTACCGATAAACTCCAGCGCGGTGCTCTGTCCGGTGGTCTGGTTCAGTGACGGTGCACGGAAGGTGGTGCTGGCAGAACCGCGCAGCGTAACCGAGTCACTTATATCCCAGCGTACGGCAACTTTCGGGTCCAGCGTGCTGCCGATGTTACCGCCGTAGTCCTCATAGCGCAGGGCCAGTTGCAGGTCGATGTCGGCGGCAACGGGAATCTGCAATTCTCCGAATACCGCGTATACGTCCTGATCAACGGTGGAGTTGTTACCACCACGCAGGAAGGTGAATGCACCGGTCGGGTTACCCAGAGCGTCAGTGCCGCCCGGAGTCAGTTCGATGTTGGCGATGTCGTTGTATTTGGTCTCAATTTCTTCATCGCGATACTGGAAACCAGCCGCGTAGCTGATGGTGCCGTTTTCCAGCTCGATCCACTCGTCACTGATAACTGCTTCAAATACGGTCAGACTACTGGTGGTGTCCTGCTTGAGGGTACCTTGCATCCAGTCGAGCAGCTCTGGCGAATTGGCCAGTGCCGGGTCGTAATTGGGAGTGCCAGGGATGGCGGAGCTGAACGGGTTATAGTACTGACAGCCGTTGAGACCCGCGGCTACGCCGTCACAGTCGGAGCCACCGAAACCTTGCAGTGCAGCAGACAGACGCGCGGTTTGAAAATCGTCAGTGGCAGATTTGAAGTTGTTCTCTGCCCAGACCAGTGAGGTGTTGTAGCTTGCACCGTTTTCAAACTCGCCTTCAAGACCTGCCAGGAAACGCATGGTGGTATGCTCGCGGCTGCCTTCGGCGGCTGGGCCGGTTACACCGATGGGACGGCCAACAAAGATGGCGCCGCCAGAGAAGTCTGCTACTGCGCCGTCGTTATCAACAGCAGGCAGTCCGCCTAGTTGGATCCCGGGATAGTTGGCCACAAAGTCCAGCAGGGCAGGGTGATCGCCCGGCAGGAAGCGATCAGGATCGGCTTCCAGCAGTGGTGGGTAAGACGGTGATGTCTTCCACTCGGGCACATCGGAGTTGGCATACAGAACTTCACCGTAAAGGGTGGTGGTATCACTCAACTCATAGCTGAATTCACTGAACAGTTGTACGTGCTCTTCGTGCTCGATACTGTTGCTGTAGTCAATAAAGTTAAATCCACAACGGTTGGAGGTAGATATTATTCCGCCGGCTGCCAGGCACTCAGGATCACGTACAAAGCCGCTTCTAACGCCGCCTCCGCGAAGTGCATTGGCAGTAGCGGCGGTTACAGAGCCGTCAGGTTCCAAGCTCCCTGCGGGAATGGGAATAAAGGCCGCCGGGTTACCGGTAGAGGATTGCCCATACAGCACCAGTCCATCCGGTGCGCCAAGAAAAGCGGTGAGGCCCGATGGCAAAGTATCTACACGCGGTGCGATTTGGTCGAGAATTTCACTGTGAGGCAGCTCGGAACGCTCGCGATAACCTACCGAAGTTACCCAGTTCCAGTTCTCGCCAGCAACACCCCAGATAGCGCCCATGTCGTAGTCGCCATCGGTGTGGTCAATGTCCTGGAAAGAACCGGAGATTTCGAAACCTTCAAAATCGCTGCGGGTGGTAAAGTTGGCAACACCGGCAACGGCATCGGAGCCGTAGGTTGCCGCCGCGCCATCTTTCAGCACTTCAATACGATTGATTGCCAGGGCTGGAATGGTATTAATGTCCACAAACGCTGAACCGTCGTTTGCCTGAGCGGCTGCGGTCACCATGCGACGACCGTTCATCAGTACCAGCGTACGACTCAGACCGAGACCACGCAGGTTGATATTGGCCGTACCCGCTGTAAGGTTCGAGGCAAATTGGTTGGTCTGGTTCTCGGTGCCGCTTGAAAACGTCATGTTTTGCACGATGTCTACGGTCGAGGGGGTGCCTTGCTGCATCAGACTGTCGCGGTCGATGACAGCAACGGGCGATGCGGCATCGGTCACAGCGCCTTTGATGTAGGAACCGGTAACAATGACTTCTTCAAGGGCTTCTTCCGCAGTGGAAGACTGGGCGCTAGCCGCCAAACCCGCCGCGATGGCGAGCGGAAGCACCCTGGCTCTGAAGGGGATTGAATACATAGCGATATTCTCCTCTGGCGTTTAATTCCATCGGGCAAAATGGGAGCTACATACCGTCGGCGCCCACTATGCAAGTGGAACAAAAACAGCTTCTTTAGAATTTTTATTCAAAGGTATACGTATCCGGATTTATTCTTGCTTTGAGATACGCGTTTGGTTTGTCGGTTAATTATTATGTATGCCGACGTGAAGTCTCGGGGACTTCCTGAACCAAGCTACAGCAGAAAAAATAATATGAATAATTTATTTGTTTTATGTGTTTGTATAAAACCGCTTGATAATTTTGGTTGCTTATTGATCGCTATAGTAAAACCTAATAATGAGCCCTTAAATTGTGGGATTTAGAGTTGATTTTATGACCGGGCTTTGAGGGGTGGTCATATCGCCCTGAATCAATCGTTGCTTTGAGTCAAAAATCCTCGAGTCAGCCTGTTTTTACTGACAGGTGGTTCAATTATCGTTCTTTATAATTCGATAACTGTGTTAATCTGGGGTCGATTGTGTCCACAATGGGTGTGAAGATGTTGATATCCACCGCAAAAACCTATGAACGTGCCATGGCCAATGCCACAAGTTATGACGAGTGGTGTGACGCGGCTCATCAATACGATGGCAAAATGGGCTTTAACCGTTGGAAGCTGATGGATCAGTCCATGCGTTATGACTACGTGTCGATTCGCGTGCGTCTGGATCGTTTGCGCGCCATGCGTGCGCGTCACGATAACAAGGGGCTTCTGTTTACTCTCAATGAGGGTATACATGGCAATATGGGCGGTATGGGCAACGCTGAGCTCTACCACAAGGCCAAGCTCGGTACTAAAAAGCTCATTGTCGATTACGTCGACGAAATTGTCAGTGCGTTGGAATATATCGCCAGCCCAGAGGTGGACGATATCAGCTTTGAGCAAAAACTCGATTTTTTCCGTCGCGCCCATCACTGTTTTGGTTCGTCCGCTCTGATGATGAGCGGCTCGGGCATGCTGCTGTATTTCCATATGGGGGTGGTTAAAACTCTATGGGAACATGGCTTGCTGCCCAATGTCCTGTCCGGCTCCAGCGGTGGTGCTCTGGTTGGCAGTATCGTCTCGACTCACTCTGATGAGCAGATGAAAGATTTCTTTGATCCGGAGAAAACCGCTTCCAGCATAGAGAAGGGCACAGGTCTTCTGGGGCTGATGACGTCATTGGCACCGCCGAAACTGACCAATGCCGATCGCCTGGAAATGATCGGTGAATTTGTACCGAATATGACCTTCCAGGAAGCCTATGAGTTGACTGGTCGTCACTTGAACGTTTCGATTGCGCCGGTTGAAACCCATCAGACGTCGCGATTACTGAACGCGGTGACGTCACCGAACGTGTTTGTTCGCGACGCAGTGTTGGCTTCCACTGCTGTGCCCGGGGTATTTCCTCCGCAAACGCTGTATGCCAAGAACGATCATGGTGAGCG
>JALUYN010000588.1 GCA_027012915.1 Cellvibrionaceae bacterium | reverse complement strand
TCGTCGCTCGTTTAGAACCACTAAACTCGCTTCTCGCGCCTAGATTGGCGCGATTTGAGACGCAACAGAAGCATCAGAATTAGTGTTAACAGGCCCTAAAGACTTTTGAAACTACAAAAATGGCAGGTATAAAAAAGGGCAAGCACAAGCTTGCCCTTTCGCGTTTATCCGTTAATCAACAGATGCACGTAGATACTCGCACCGTAACCCAACGCAATCACCGGGGTCCACTTCAAGTGAGCAAAGAAGGTGTAATAGCCGCGTGCCTGGCCCATTAGCGCTACACCCGCCGCAGAACCAATAGACAGCATACTGCCGCCCACACCGGCCGTCAGAGTCACCAGCAACCACTGGGTGTGCGACATCTCGGGCTGCATGGTCAATACCGCAAACATCACGGGAATGTTATCGACGATGGCCGACAGTAGACCTACCAGAATGTTGGCGTTGGTTGCACCCAGCTCGCCGTACATCATGCCGGAAGCCAGTTCCAGATAACCGATAAAGCCCAGACCACCCACGGCCAGAATTACGCCGTAGAAGAAAAACAGGGTATCCCACTCGGCGTGCGCCACCCGTTCAAAGATATCAAACTGCTTGTGCTGACGGCCCGCTGGAATACTGGATTGCAACTCAGTCTTGCCCTGGCGACGCAGCCAGAAACCGTAGAACTTGATGTAAGCCAGACCGGTCATCATGCCGTAGACAGGAGGCAGATGCAGGAAGTTGTGGAAGCTTACCGCGGTTACGATGGTAGCGATAAACAGACCCACAATAACCAAACCGCCCTTCTCAATAACGGCACTTTCACCTTCAGTGGCCTCAGGCGATCCCTTCGGCAGAGCGAAGCTCATGATGAATGCAGGCACCAGGAAGTTAACCACAGAAGGCACAAACAGCGCGAAGAATTCGAAGAACTCGATAATGCCTTTCTGCCATACCATCAGAGTGGTGATATCACCGAATGGGCTGAAGGCACCGCCAGCGTTGGCGCTGACCACGATGTTGATACAACCGATAGCGATAAATTCCGGCTTGCCTTTACCCACGGTCATGACCACAGCGCCCATAATCAGAGCGGTAGTCAGGTTATCGGCAATTGGAGAGATAAAGAACGCCAGAATACCGGTCAACCAGAACAGGGTTCTGTAGCTGAAGCCGCGCTTGATCAACCAATCGCGCAGGGCATCAAACACACCGCGCTCGAGCATGGCATCAATATAGGTCATAGCGACCAACAGGAAGAAGAACAGTTCAGCGTATTCCAGGAAGTTGTGGCGAATCGCTTCCTCGATATTGACGCCCTCGTGACCCTTGTAGGCCACGGCGATCAAGATCCAGATCAAACCCGCCGCCAACAATACAGGCTTGGATTTTCTCATGTGTATTTGTTCTTCAAAAATCACCAGCGTGTAGGCAACGGCGAAAATGGCAATCGCCAAAAAGCCTACCCAATGCCCGGTGAAGTCCATGCCGCCGCTACCGCCGGCAAACGCCTGCACGGGTAACAACAGCAATATCAAGGGGAGTAACTTGTTCATGAATACCTCTGAATAGAGCACTAAAAAATTGGCGCGCGAAGTATAAGATCTCTATGGGACACAGGCTATTCGATTTACGTCGAAATAGTAAATTTATGACATATTGGGTAGGCGAGACCGGAAAGTGCCTAACCTCAACGGGTTAGAAGGCGATGGAACACAAGAGGAAGGGGCAGAGTAGCTTTGCTATTCTGCCCCAACGGTAGAACGAGGGGTGTTACTTAGCAGCCATGCGGATAGAGCCGTCAAGACGCACGGTTTCACCATTGAAGTAGTCGTTCTCCGCCATGCATACCACCAAATGGGCAAACTCGGACGGATCGCCCAAACGTTTGGGGAACTCAACCGCAGCACCCAGAGCTTTGACAGCCTCATCAGGCAGGGAATTGGCCAAAGGCGTCATAAACAAGCCAGGAGCGATGGTGTTCACGCGAATACCATAGCGTGCCAACTCGCGAGCGACGGGCAGAGTCATGCCGTGAACACCGGCTTTGGAGGCTGCGTAAGCAGGCTGGCCTATCTGACCGTCAAACGCAGCAACGGATGCCACATTAATAATAACACCGCGACCATTGTCGCTGTTCAAAGGCTCGTTCTTCGCCATTTCTGCAGCAGCCAGACGCAGCACATTGAACGTTCCGAACAGGTTGATGTTAACGATCTGTTTGAACTTCTCCAGAGGCAGCGGATTGCCTTCGCGATCAATGACTTTGGACGGAGGGCCAATACCGGCACAGTTAACGACAATATGCAGCTCGCCGTAGGCTGCTTTGGCTTTGCTGATGCCTTTGGTAACGGACTCTTCGTCGGTGACATCGACAATCGCGTAGCTCGCATTGTCGCTACCCAGCTCGTTAACGGTGGCGATACAGGCTTCTTCATTCAGATCAAACAGGGTGACCTTTGCACCTTTCGCTACCAGAGATCGTGCCGCTGCCTGCCCCAAACCTGAAGCACCACCGGTGATAATTGCGGATTTTCCTTGAATGTCCATCATTCTCTCCTCAAACAGGACCATTTTTACGATGGACTTATTGTAGGCTCTGGGGGCTCAGACATAATACCGAAAAGGAACATCCTGCTTGTCTATATCGCACCTCTATCGACCCTATATGGAGGAAATGACGACGCCGTTCAACATACGAATCTGAGAGCGTTATGGTATGCTGCGCCGCGAACTGTCGCCGATTAGAGCGTATCGACTGCCGCAACAGAATGAAGGCAGCACAACCCGTGGAGCTATTATGAAATTCCAGGTGATTCCCGTAACCGCCTATATGCAAAACTGCACCCTGCTGTGGTGTGAAACTTCAAATAAAGCCGCCGTTGTAGACCCGGGTGGAGACCTGGACCGCATTGAGCAGGCCATTGCCCAAAACGGTGTTGAGCTGGAAAAGATCCTGGTAACTCACGCCCATCTGGATCACGCGGGCGGCGTCGCCGAGCTGGCGGAGAAATACGGCGTTCCCATTGAGGGGCCTCACGAAGAAGATCAATTCTGGATCGATATGCTGCCACAGCAGGCTCAAATGATGGGCCTGTCTGTTCAACCCCAGCCCTTTACACCCACCCGTTGGTTACATCAGGACGACACTATTACCGTGGGCAACGAAACTCTGGAAGTACTGCACTGCCCGGGGCACACTCCAGGACATGTAGTATTGTTTCACCGCGCCAGCAAACTGGCCCTGGTTGGTGATGTATTGTTCCAAGGTTCCATTGGCCGCACTGATTTCCCGAAGGGAGATCACGCTACTCTGATCAATGCCATTCGCACTCGCCTGTGGCCACTGGGTGACGATGTTAGTTTTATTCCCGGGCACGGCCCCATGTCCACTTTTGGTCAGGAGCGCCAAACCAATCCCTTCGTTGCCGACAATAACTACGGTTAACGCAAATTCAATTCAGTTAGCGATCTAATACAGGCAGCTATTCCAATACAGGTAACAGCAATGAACAAGCCCGCCGTTTCTTCAGAGCCTCTTTCCAATAACGAAGAAGAGAACTTCGACCGCTTTGTTGTCGAAGCCATAGCCACCGGCTGCGTCTGGGGCCTGGAAGGCCCGGACGGATGGGCGCTGTGCCCCTCGGAAAAGCACAAAGATACCGACGTCATGCCCTTCTGGTCGCAACCGGAATTTGCGCAAGCTCACTGCGTTGACGAATGGTCCGTCTACAAACCGATCGCTGTGTCCCTCGAAGAATTTCTCGATGAGTGGCTGCCAGGCATGCATGAAGACGTATTCCTGGTAGGCATCAACTGGGACGAAGACATGGAAGGCATGGAGATGGAACCACTGGACCTGCTCTCGGAAATTGAAGGCGAGCTCAAGTAGCTCTGACTCAAACATAACTGGCTCTCGAACATAACTCGCACTCGAACATAAAATGATAGGTGTTTTGAGGGCTTTGGATAAGGAGTCGGCGAAAATTCAACAGTATGCTGTGGCGCATTATCACAGATGAGCGCTTTCGCACTTAATCATTGCGGTAGACGCTCCGATTATAGACAGCCCACAGAGAGAAGATGCCATGGCTACTTTTGAAGAAAAACTGAACAAGGTTCCCACGCTGGTTAACATGAACCTGGAGAACCTCGAAGATAACGCCGAACGCGTTCACATCAGAATGCCCCTCGAAGGCAATGGCAACCATGTTGGTGCAGCTTATGCAGGCGCCCTGTTTACTCTCGCAGAATTTCCCTTTGGCTTTCTCTATATGAATCGCACCGGCGATGACACCAGCATGTTTCCCGTGGTGGGTGAGATGAGCATCCGCTATCTGGCTCCGGCCATGGGCGATGTTTATGTGGACGTTACCATGAGCGATGAGGAATGGCAGAACATTGTCGATACTACCAAGGCAAAGGGCAAAATGAAGATTGAGCGGGAAACCGAGTTGAAAGACAAAGACGGCAATGTCGTCGCTGTTGCCAAGACCACCTACTTCTCCATCCTGGTGGCCTGATTACTGCGTCTGGCCGCCCTATCCCGCGGCGGCCAATATAGTCGCCTTCTCAGGCAGACACCTGAGATAACTCCAAATCCTCTTCTACGAAACCAAACAGGTACTCCTGAATAATATCGTTCATGTTGGCGGCGATATGTAAATCCAATTCCTCGAGAGACTCCAGCAAAGGAGTAACCGGTTCCTGATCACTGAGACGATAACTCACCGTGGTCAGGGTATAGCGTTTACGGGGTTGGTGTTCGGCATCCTCCAATACTTCCAGCAGCACCAAATCCAGGTCGGTTTGCAGGGTGCAAATATTGGCGTAGCTGTTGCGCTGATGCTGCGGGATGGAAATTTCGCGGCCACCAAAAATCCGCGCATTGGAATCGGTCACACTAAGCATAGATATCTCAACTTCAGGGTATTATTTATCTGACTGCGATCCCTGCTTGACGCTTGCCCAACGCTCCCCTGCATTCCCTGTGGCACGACCCACTCTAGGAGTCACGCCAGGAAATCGCAATGACCAAATTGTGAATTGAGTCACAAAACGTAGAAGAGAGTCTTAAATCCACCCCAAAGCCTCACTGCAATTGAGGCCGTTAGGTTACTCAGTGCGGAGATTACTGAAGGGTAGTGTGATCGACCCAGGAGAATGCCTGTTGAGCCTCATCCTGGCTGAATTGTTTAACTTCGGCAGTAGCGAAATGATCCGCAATTGGGGCAAGCAAGCTGGCCAAAGGCTCGTCGGACACAGTGGCGATACGCAGCGGCTCTTCCGAGCCTGCATCAATACGCAGGTAGGATACCCAATCTGAAAACTCCTCCCAACCGGGCCGATCATCAGTACTGATAAGTAAACCTTTCAGAGTCCCATGATTACTGAGGTGACGATTGACCATTTGATTTATTTCAGCAAAATCCCTTGCCAATAGTGGACTCTCCGGATGAATTCGAATGATCCCCGCGTCTTTAATTAATTCATAATCCAACATAAGCCTCTCCAATTTGCCAAGTGGAATTCAGAAGCGCTCTTTGATTTTAGATGAGAGACCTGAACTGTCTTCTAATTTTGCAGAATAAGTAACGCGCTATTCTTCCTTTCCAGTGATAAGCCAATATCTACGCGGCCTAACAGAGAGCAAAAAATAGCAGTAACGAAAAACTTTTTATTCCTTGAGCTTGCCAATAAGCCCTTCTAATATGCCTGTCGTTTTCGATTAAAATTTTTAAACAGGAATGATCATGAAGAGAGAAATATTGTTTGCAACGGCACTGACCCTGTCTGGCCACACCATGGCTGGCTGGTTCGACTCCGCCGCCGATTTGCTGGATACCGCCAGTAAAGCCACAGCCGTGGCCAGCGATGTGATGAAATCTTCAGATGAGAAGGCAGAAGTCGTGCAGCAGGCCACCGGCACAGAATCTCTGACCGAAACCGCCGTCGCACTGCTGCCAAGCCTGACTCAGAGCCTGGGTGTCACGGAAAGCCAGGCAGCCGGCGGAATGGGTTCATTATTTCAACTGGCCCAGGGTACCCTGAGCGGTTCTGATTTCTCCTCCCTGAGCAATGCCGTACCGGGAATGGATAGCCTGCTGAGCGCCGCCCCTCAGGTTGCCAGTGAAGAAACCAAGGGATTAACCAGCGGCTTGATGAATATGGCCGGCCTGCCAGGCGATGCCGTAAGCAGCGCCGCCACCGTCGCTGCCCAATTCAAAGAACTGGGCTTAAGTCCTACCATGATCCCGCAGTACATTCAGGTCACCAATCAGTTCCTGCAATCCAACGGCGGCAAGCAAGCGGTAGATCTGTTTACCAAAGGCGTAGCGTCACTGTTGTAATTGCGACCTGTCTTTCGGGAGTTTCTCTCCTTACTGATTAGGGTATTTTTAGTAAGGGTTTCGCCCTGCTGGGCGACTTCATTTTCTTTTCGCGCGAAAAGAAAACGGAAGCAAAAGAAAACGCGCCCCGTTGAGCCGGCCTTCGGCTTCCTTCGTTCCCCTCTGCGCAGCCGAGCACTGCAGCGTTTCGAAGGATAAGGCCGAGGACTGTTTGAGGAAGCGTAGCGACCGAGTTCCGCAGGCCCCTTTGAATCGCGAAGCGCATAGGGAAGTCGCGAAGCGACCAAGCAGTGGGGGCGGTTCGGGATTGTTAAGGGTTGTCAAAGTGAATTGCCGAAGGCAAGAGAGGGTGCCCTGGGGTAGGGCGCCCACAACCCTTAACTCGCCCAGCAAGGGCGAAACATTTCAACAAAATTACTCAGCAAAAAAAGAAATAATCCAACCGGTCCGCCGCAGGCGACCCCAAAATCACAACATCGCCCTCTCAGCCGACTTATACAACCCCAACTTATCAAACGCCTCACGCAACTCATTGAGCGTAATCGGTTTGCACAGGAAGTGATTCATCCCACAGGCAAACACCGCCTCGCGATGCTCTTCCATAGCGTGGGCCGTCAAAGCTACTATCGGCGTCGCGGTGAGATCGTGCACCCGCTCGTGACGGCGAATACAGCGGGTCGCTTCGAAGCCATCCATCTCCGGCATTTCACAATCCATTAAAATCAGATCGAAAGACCGGTCTGCGGAGGTCACGGCATTGAGCGCCTGTTGGCCATCCTCGGCGAGAATCGGAGAGATATTCAGCTTACCCAGCAAGCCCTTAATAACCATTCGGTTCACGGAGTTATCCTCCGCCACCAACACATTGAGATTGCTGAAATCGGTATGAGACTCTTTGCGCTGAATGTCGTCATCTTGGCGATCGGCTTTAATGGCCCCCAGCATGATAGCCAATTCACGCTTAATCTTCTTCGGCGACACAGGCTTGTGCATCACTGTCTCAATATTGCAATCGTTCAACTCGCTCTTGTCGAACTCTTTGTTGGAAGCGGTCAACATAAAGCGCTTACTGCGGGTATTG
>JALUYN010000587.1 GCA_027012915.1 Cellvibrionaceae bacterium | reverse complement strand
AGCGAAGCTGGTACGTCGACATCCTCATGTATTTCCAGATGGTGACCTTCACAAGACATTTACCGGTGAGCGCACTGCTGAGGACGAACACAAGATCAAAGCTCAGTGGGAAGCAATCAAACAGGAAGAGAGAAATCAAAAAGGCCTGCAGGGTGTCCTGGACGACGTGCCCCTCGCACTGCCGGCCATTACCCGGGCAGCGAAGTTGCAAAAGCGTGCTTCTGGTGTGGGATTCGATTGGCCTGATATCGATCCAGTATTCGATAAAATAGCCGAAGAGCTTGACGAAGTTCGCGCGGCCTGGCGCAGTGGTGATAAACAAGCCACCTCTGAAGAGATCGGAGATTTACTGTTTTCCGTCGTAAACCTTGCGCGTCATATGAAGGTGGACTCAGAGAGCGCGTTGCGGCATTGCAATCACAAGTTCGAATCTCGCTTTGGCTTCATAGAGCGGACTCTCAAGCAGCGAGATCTCACCTTTGACGACGTGCCACTCCAAGAGCTCGACGCGCTCTGGAACAAAGCTAAACAGACCCTCTAGAGCGTCATCCTCTTGTCATTATCGCTCGGGACACTTGTGATTAATCGCCCTTTTTACCGTGGTGATCCAGGCTCTCTTAAAAAGTCCTTGTAATTCAGTGGGTTGCAGTGGTGTTGGGCGAAGGTCTAATGCCGTCAGCTTGAGGTTTTGACCCCTTAAGTGTATGGTATGCCCCATTTTTCAGCCCTAGCAGCGCCAGTCGGCGGCCTTCGGTGAAACAGATTTTTATCTTTCAAACAGGAGTTTAATTCAATGCGTATTATCTTATTAGGCGCTCCAGGTGCGGGTAAGGGTACCCAAGCACAGTTTATTATGGAGAAGTACGGCATTCCCCAAATTTCCACCGGCGATATGTTGCGTGCAGCGGTCAAAGCTGGAACGCCTCTGGGTTTGCAGGCTAAAGATATTATGGCGTCGGGTGGTCTGGTATCAGACGATCTGATCATTGCGTTGGTAAAAGACCGCATCGCGCAGAACGATTGCGACAAAGGATTCCTGTTCGACGGTTTCCCTCGTACTATCCCGCAAGCTGAAGCGCTGCAACAAGCGGGTGTTGATATCGATCATGTATTGGAAATTGACGTTGATGACGAAGAAATTGTGAGCCGTTTGAGCGGTCGTCGCGTACATCCAACCTCTGGACGTGTTTACCACGTGCAGCACAATCCACCCAAGCAGGAAGGTAAAGACGATGTGACGGGTGAAGATCTGATTCAACGCGAAGACGATCAGGAAGAAACTGTACGTAAGCGTTTGGGTGTCTATCACGATCAAACCAAACCGCTGGTTGATTTCTATCAGAACTTGTCTGCTCAGGAAGGTCAGAACGTTAAGTACAGCAGTGTTAAAGGTGTTGGTAGCCTGGACGATATTCGCGATCAGTTGTTTAGCGCGTTGTCGTAAGCTCAAGGATCTTCCTTTTGCGATAAAATAGGCTCTTTTAAAGAGCCTATTTTTTTGTCCGTCTGTTGTGAAACAGGCTATAAGCCAACTGTAACTGATTGAGTGTGATTAATAGTGCCAATAGGGCCTTTTTATTTGGGGGAAAGCTGTGTCTAAAAGATTGGGTGTGATTTTGGTAAACCTGGGAACTCCAGAGCAACCAACACCAGCTTCGGTGCGACGATTTTTGCAAGTGTTTCTGAGCGATAAACGTGTTGTAGAAATACCATCGATTATTTGGAAACCCATTCTCTTCGGTTTTATTCTGCCGTTCCGCCCCAAATCAGTGGCTCAGGCGTACGCCTCTATATGGACAGATCGTGGCTCCCCTCTGAAAGCCATCACTGAAGATCAAATCGCGGGATTGAGACAGCTGTTATTAAATCAATATGGTGAAAAGTCGCCATTGGTGGAATATGCCATGACTTACGGTAGACCTGGTTTGGAGTCTGCCGTGGATTCTCTGACCGAACAGGGCGCTACGCGTTTTCTGGTCTTGCCGCTCTACCCGCAATATTCTGCTACCACTACTGGAGCAGTATATGATCAGGTGGCTAAGCTAATTCAATCGCGGCGCAACGTGCCGCAAGTTTTGGTTCACAAACAGTATTGCGAACGTGACGATTACATTAGTGCTCTCGCAAATTCTATTGATCGTTTTCAACAAAATAACGGAACCCCTGAAAAACTGTTATTTTCTTTCCACGGTATTCCCAAGCGTTGTGTCGATCTTGGCGATCCGTATTACGAACAGTGCATGGCTACCGCCGCGGCAACAGCGAAGCGGTTACAACTGAGCGACGAGCAGTGGCAAGTGAGTTTTCAATCGCGATTGGGCAAAGCGGAATGGCTTAAGCCCTATACGAGTGAATTACTCCAAGAGTGGGGTAAAACCGGCGTCAAGGATGTGCAGGTAGTTTGCCCGGCATTTGCTGCGGATTGTTTGGAAACACTTGAAGAGATTCGCGTGGAAAACCGTGATGTGTTTATCGAGGCTGGCGGACAGTCTTATGAAATGATTCCGTGTCTTAATTCAGATGCCGAGCATCTACAGGTAATGGCAAACATTGTTGATGGTTATCAAGCTCTGGATTAGAGTCTTTGGTGTTTTCTGTTTCTGACTTTCAAAGAAAATATTTTCACAAAAATACCGCGCTTCTATCAAAAAAAAGCAAAAAAAATGTACTTTTGCCCTAAAAAACAGGCAAAGGGGCTTTTGCCGATTAATATTTGTGCTATGTTCAGTTATGTCAGTAGTTTGGCATTTATTATTAATACCGTAAGGAGAATACGAAATGGCAAGAGTGGCAAAGGCGAAAGCCAAAAAGGCGCCTGCGAAGCGTCGTGCTACATCCACCAAAAAAACAGCAGCCAAAGGCGGCGCACCCGCGTCTCTGACAAAAGCACAAGCTGCGTTCGATAAACTTCAAAAAGATATTCAGGCTCAAAGCAAGGTTCAAGCTGCTGCTAAGAAGAAAGCTGATACCGCAAAAGCCAAGGCTGCAAAATCCAAAAAAGCCATGGATAAGCGTTCCGCCCAATCTGCTACCAATGCTCTGGGTAAAGCTAATGACAAACTGCGCACTTTGAAAGTTAAGTCTGCGGAAGCCAAAGTCGTACTGACCAAAGAACAAATCCTCGCGAAGGTTCACGAAGTGGAAGCTGACGTGGTCAAGCGTGTAGAGGATATAAAAGGCAAACTGGAATCCCGCGCAGAAGAAGAACTGAAATCTGCACTGGAAGCTTTTGAGGCTCGCTGGAAGAAACAGCGCGAGTCTGCCAATACCAAGAAGCTGATCGCGGCAGAGAAGAAGCTGGTTGCCAAGGCCAAAGCTTCCGCTAAGAAAATCAAAGCCAAAGCCATTGCGGTAGAGAAAAAAGCTGAAGCCAAGCTGAAAGCCGCTGAGAAAAAAGCAGCCGCCAAGCTTAAGGCTGCTGAAAAGAAAGCTGCAGCTAAAGCTAAAGCCGCAGCCAAAAAAGCTACCGCTAAGAAGAAGCCTGCTGCCAAGAAAGCACCAGCTAAGAAGGCGGCAGCTAAGAAAACAACCGCTAAGAAAGCGACTGTAAAAAAAGCTCCGGCTAAGAAAGCAGCAGCCAAAAAAGCACCTGCTAAGCGTGGACGTCCTGCCAAAAAAGCCTAATTCAGGTTTTTTGAGCTAAATAGAGCCCCGTGTGATATCGCACGGGGCTTTTTTGTGCCTGGATGATTGGTAGGCGGTTTTTGTCGTCAAGGATATTTGAGAGAATACCCGCAATTATTGCTAAAGGGTTTAGCTATGACGAATGTATTGGCTGTCGAAACGTCTTCGGATCTGTGCTCCGTTGCCTTATACCGCAACGGCGCGGTGTTTGATGTCACAGAGAAGGCCCCTCGCGAGCATACTCAGAAACTTCTGCCTATGATTGACAAGGTGCTTGGGGACAATGATTTAACCGTTAAAGAACTCGATGCTATTGCCTTTGGTCGAGGCCCGGGGTCGTTCACTGGCTTACGAATCTCGCTGGGGATGGTTCAGGGGCTGGCCTATGGCCTGGATATTCCACTGATCCCAGTATCTACATTAGAGGCTATAGCAGCCCAGTCTATTGAATTGCTCGATTGTAAGTCAGGGGACTACCTATTGGTCGCCAATGATGCGCGCATGAATGAAGTCTATGGGTGTCTCTATCAGTGTGTCGATGGCCGAGCGGTAGCGGTCACTGAGGAGTCTGTTCTAAGCCCGCAGGAATTCCTCAAACAGCCCGATATTGCCCAGCTTGCATCCGTGAGCTTTCGCGCATTGGGGGATGCCTGGGCGTTACCGCCGATGGGCGAGTTTTTGGGACAGGGCGCCAGTCATGCAATACAGGCTACTGCGCCGGGGATCTTGCCTCTGGCGCTTGAACGATTGGCTAATGGCGATACTGTAGACGCCGAAGATGCTCAACCCAGCTATTTACGCGACACCGTCGCATGGAAGAAACGCGAAAGGATTCGACAGCAGTAATGGAAGCGATACAGGTTGTTTTACTCGCCCTGATTCAGGGATTAACAGAATTTCTACCCATCTCCAGTTCCGCTCACTTGATACTACCCGCGCAATTGCTTGGATGGGTTGATCAGGGATTGGCATTTGATGTGGCGGTACACGTGGGCAGTCTGCTCGCCGTTGTGATCTATTTCCGCCAGGATATCACCAATATCATCATGGCTTGGTGTCGCTCGTTGAACGGGCCCGCCTGCGAGGACAGTCGTCTGGGGTGGTATATCATCTGGGCGACCGTACCCGCGGGCCTGGTTGGTCTGTTGCTCAATGAATTTATTGAAACACATCTGCGCTCTGTGGCGGTGATCGCTGCTACGACCTTGATTTTTGGTCTATTACTTGGGATTGCGGACAAGCGCAGTCCAAGGCGCCAATCGCTGTCTGAATTGTCCTTGAAGCAGGCTCTATTGATAGGCTGTGCGCAAGCTTTGGCGTTAATTCCGGGGACCTCTCGCTCGGGAGTCACCATGACGGCGGCACTGTTTCTGGGATTGACTCGACAGGCTGCAGCGCGCTTTTCCTTTTTATTGTCGGTACCCATTATTGCACTGAGCGGCGGCTTTAAAGGACTGGAACTGGTACAAACTGACAGTTTGGATTGGCAGCCTGTAGTGTGGGGAACGATTATTTCCTTTACTAGCGCCATTACGACTATCCACCTGTTTTTGAAGTGGATTGATCGCGCGGGGATGATGCCGTTTGTGATTTATCGCGTACTTCTGGCGCTGGTGTTACTGGCTTTTATTGATAGTTGATGTGAGGTGGCTATGAAGCAAATTGCATTTTTGGGTTTGGGCGTTATGGGTTATCCGATGGCCGGTCACTTGCAAAAAGCAGGCTATCAAGTGACGGTATACAACCGTACCCAGGAAAAAGCGGAGCGCTGGGTTGACGAGTTTGGTGGTCGATTCGCATCTACTCCTCAGCAGGCAGCTTTGAATGCCGACGTGGTTCTTGCTTGTGTTGGCAACGACGACGATTTACGCAGCGTGACTTTGGGCGATGCTGGAGCGTTTTCAGGCATGAAATCCGGGGCGCTGTTTGTCGATCACACTACGGCTTCCGCAGAAGTAGCCCGGGAGTTGTCTCTGGTGTTGGAGCGCACTGGTGGTGTGTTCCTTGATGCTCCGGTGTCTGGTGGACAGCAGGGGGCCGAAAATGCGGCGCTGACCATTATGGTCGGGGGCCCTGAAAGCGCGTATAACAGTGTGCGCCCGGTGCTCGATGTGATGGCCAAGGCGGTGAATCTAATGGGCCCCGTTGGCAGCGGTCAATTATGCAAAATGGTCAATCAGATCTGTATTGGTGGATTGCTGCAGGGATTATCTGAGGGGTTAATGTTCGCGCGCAATTCCGGGCTGGACCCAGAGAAAGTGATTGATGTCATTTCCCAGGGAGCTGCGCAATCCTGGCAGATGGAAAACAGACACAAGACCATGTTGCAAGGTGAATACAACCACGGTTTTGCGGTGGACTGGATGCGCAAGGATCTATCCATTGTTCTCGATGAAGCTCAGCGCAATGGCACCAGTTTGCCGGTGACTGCATTGGTGGATCAGTTCTATGCTGATGTACAGGTCATGGGCGGTGGCCGCTGGGATACATCCAGTCTGATGGCCCGCCTTGAGGCACTTGCTCAACTGAGCAGGTAGCTCCAATACAGCAACGGCAACACCCAACAACAGTAGAGAAATAATATGACTTCAGCCGAAGCTTTTAATCAGGGGTTACTGAATTTCCTGGAAAAATCTCCAACACCGTTTCACGCGGCGCAGAATATAGCGGCGCAACTGCAGGACGCGGGTTTTATTCGACTGGATGAGTCTGATGAGTGGAGCTTGCAGCCGGGGCAGCGCTATTACTTCGTTCGTAACAGCTCCTCTGTACTGGGCTTTGTTTATGGCAATGAGGGTCTGGCTGGTGATGGCATCAGGATGATTGGTGCACATACTGACAGTCCCTGCCTGAAGGTAAAACCCACCGCAGAGATGACGCGCCATTGCTATCGCCAGCTGGCCGTAGAAGTGTACGGCGGCGTGTTGCAAAGCACCTGGTTTGATCGAGATTTGTCTCTGGCAGGACGGGTAACTTACCGTGACAAGCAACAGCAGTTGCAAAGTTGCCTTATCGATTTTGAGGTCCCTATTGCTGTAGTACCTAGCCTTGCGATTCATCTGGACCGAGAAGCGAACAGTAACCGCAGTATTAATGCTCAGACTCAATTGCCACCTATCATAAGCCTGGATGTTCAAGGGGAGGACTGGGATTTGAGGACCATGTTGGCCCATGAAGTGGTAAAGCAAGGTGGCGATTGTGAAACGGTACTCGATTACGAACTCAGTTTTTACGACACTCATAAGCCGGCATTGACGGGATTAAAGCGTCAATTCATCAGCAGCGCGCGTCTCGATAACCTGCTGAGCTGTTATGTGGGAGTGCAAGCGCTGTTAAACAGTAATGGTGAACGCAGCGCGTTGTTAATGTGCAATGATCACGAAGAGGTTGGTAGCGCGTCAGCGTGCGGTGCTCAAGGCCCAATGTTGAGCGATTTCCTGACCCGATTGTTACCGGATTCCCAGCAGCGCTTGCGCTGTATCAATCGCTCGTTGATGATTTCAGCGGACAATGCCCATGGTATCCATCCCAATTTTTCGGATAAGCACGATGCCAATCATGGCCCGGTGCTCAATGCCGGTCCGGTCATCAAAGTGAATGCCAATCAGCGCTATGCCACCAACAGTGAAACTTCCGGTTTGTTCAGGCATTGGTGTGACGCTGTAGGTATTCCTGTGCAGGCATTTGTGACACGCTCTGATATGGGATGTGGCAGTACTATCGGTCCTATTACCGCAGCCGAAGTGGGCGTTGCGACCATTGATGTGGGCGTCCCGACTTTCGCTATGCATTCCAT
>JALUYN010000586.1 GCA_027012915.1 Cellvibrionaceae bacterium | reverse complement strand
TGTAACGCTCTGAAATGGGCGGCCATAGCGGGTAAAAGCCCCGTACACTGAGAGGTTAGTTAAGATGACTATAGGTATTGTCGGTCGCAAAAGCGGCATGACACGCATTTTTACTGAAGAGGGTGCCTCCCTCCCTGTATCTGTGATTGAGGTTTCTCCCAATCGCATCACCCAGGTAAAGACTGAAGAAACTGATGGTTACAGTGCTGTTCAGGTAACTGTAGGTTCTCGTCGTTCCTCCCGTGTGACCAAATCTGAAGCTGGACATTTTGCCAAGGCTAATACTGAAGCGGGTAACGCTTTGTGTGAGCTGCGCAATGATGCTGGTGAAGAATTTGAAGTGGGCGGTGAAATCACCGTTTCCGCTTTCGAAGCTGGTCAAAAAGTTGACGTAACCGGTACCTCTAAGGGTAAAGGTTTCGCTGGTGGTGTTAAGCGTTGGAATTTCCATATGCAAGACGCAACTCACGGCAACTCTATTTCGCACCGTGCACCTGGTTCTATTGGCCAGTGTCAAACGCCCGGTCGCGTTTTCAAAGGCAAGAAGATGGCCGGACATATGGGTGCTGAGCAGGTGACTGTTCAGAATCTGGAAATTGTTCGCGTCGACGCTGAGCGTAATCTGTTGTTGGTTAAGGGTGCAATTCCTGGTGCTCCAGGCGGCCAAGTGGTTGTGCGTCCAGCAGTTAAGTGCCAGTAAGGTCTGAGGGTTTCGACGATGGATTTGAATATTACGACTCCGGAAGGCGCAAACGGTACTGTAGCAGTATCTGATGTGGCTTTTGGTAAAGAGTTTAATCAAGACCTGGTTCATCAGGCGGTAGTGGCCTATATGGCTGGTGCGCGTCAGGGTACCAAGGCTCAGAAGACTCGTTCTGAAGTCTCTGGCGGTGGCAAGAAGCCGTGGCGTCAAAAGGGCACTGGTCGCGCTCGTGCGGGTACCATTCGTAGCCCTATCTGGCGTACCGGTGGTGTTACTTTTGCTGCTAAACCACGCAATCACGAGCAGAAGCTGAATAAGAAAATGTATCGCGCTGCATTGCGCTGCATTTTGTCAGAGCTGAATCGTCAGGAGCGTTTGGTTGTTGTTGAGTCTTTCGATTTGGAGGCTCCAAAAACTAAAACTCTGCTGTCCAAGCTGGCTCAGTTTGATCTGAACGACGTACTGATCGTTTCTGATGAGGTGAGTGAGAATCTGTACCTGGCGTCTCGCAATCTGCATAAAGTAGATGTGCGCGATGTACAAGGTGTTGATCCTGTTAGCTTGATTCGCCCTGAAAAGGTTGTTGTGACCGTTTCTGCGCTGAAGAAGTTTGAGGAGATTCTGGGATGAGCCAAGAACGCCTGTATAAAGTGTTGTTAGGTCCTGTGATCTCTGAGAAAGCAGCTGTTGTTGGCGATGCGGCCAATCAGGTTGTTTTCAAAGTTCTGCCAAATGCAGAAAAGCAGGAAATTAAAGCTGCGGTTGAAAAGCTGTTTGACGTTAAGGTGGAAGATGTTCGCACTTTGAATGTTAAAGGCAAGACCAAGCGTACCCGTCATGGATTGGGTAAGCGCAGCGATTGGAAAAAAGCTTACGTACGTTTGTCTGCTGGTCAAGAAATTGACTTTGCAGTAGCGGAATAAGGAGATAGTTGCGATGCCAATTGTAAAACGTAAACCAACATCTCCCGGTCGTCGCTTTGTTGTTAGCGTTGTAAACCCGGATCTGCATAAGGGTGCTCCTTATGCCCCTCTTCTTGAGAAGAAGAAAAAGTCCGGTGGTCGTAACAACAATGGCCGTATTACTACCCGTCACGTGGGTGGTGGTCACAAGCAGCACTACCGAGTGATTGATTTTCGCCGCAACAAAGACGGTATCCCTGCAAAGGTTGAGCGTCTGGAATACGATCCAAACCGCAGTGCCAACATCGCGTTGGTTTGCTATCTGGATGGTGAGCGTCGTTACATCATTGCGCCGAAAGGCGTGAGCGCTGGTGACACCATTGAAAATGGTGAAGCAGCTCCGATCAAAGTGGGTAATACCCTGCCTATCAGAAATATCCCTGTAGGTAGCGTGATTCACTGTGTTGAATTGAAGCCAGGTAAAGGTGCTCAAATTGCACGCTCAGCCGGTACTTCCGCACAGCTAGTTGCCCGTGATGGTCAATACGCAACTCTGCGCTTGCGCAGTGGTGAAATGCGTAAAGTCCTGAGTGAATGTCGTGCAACCTTGGGCGAAGTGTCCAATAGTGAGCACTCTCTGCGTTCACTGGGTAAAGCTGGTGCTTCACGTTGGCGCGGTGTGCGCCCAACTGTTCGAGGCGTTGCTATGAACCCTGTTGATCACCCGCACGGTGGTGGTGAAGGTCGTACCTCTGGTGGCCGTCATCCAGTATCACCTTGGGGTACGCCAACTAAGGGTTATAAGACGCGCAAGAACAAGCGCACCGATAACATGATTGTACGCCGTCGCGGTAAGAAGTAAGCGACTGGTAAACACTAGCTGAAGAGGAAAGTACAGTGCCACGTTCACTGAAGAAAGGTCCTTTCATCGATCTTCACCTGATCAAGAAGGTTGAAGCAGCGATCGAAGCGAATGACCGTCGTCCAATTAAAACCTGGTCGCGTCGTTCCATGATTATGCCTGAGATGGTCGGTCTGACCATTGCTGTGCACAACGGTCGCCAGCATGTTCCTGTCTTGGTTAATGAAGAGATGGTTGGACATAAATTGGGTGAGTTTGCAGCGACCCGCACCTATCGCGGTCACATTGCAGACAAGAAAGCGAAGCGCTAAGAGGTTTACGATGGAAGTAGCAGCAAAATTAAGCGGTGCTCAACTGTCGGCGCAAAAGGCGCGTCTGGTAGCGGATCAGATCCGTGGTAAGCACGTTGAAGAAGCTCTGGATATCCTGACTTTCAGCCCGAAGAAAGGCGCAGCGATTGTTAAGAAGGTGCTGGAGTCTGCAATCGCAAACGCCGAGCACAACGAAGGTGCTGATGTAGATGAGTTAAAAGTATCCACAATTTTTGTGGATGAAGGTCTGACTATGAAGCGTATCAGACCTCGTGCAAAGGGGCGTGCAGATCGCATCCTTAAGCGCACTTGTCACATCACCGTTAAAGTAGCCGATCAGTAAGAGATAGAGACTATGGGTCAGAAAGTACATCCGACAGGTATACGTCTCGGCATCGTTAAAAAGCACACCTCTACTTGGTATGCCGGTAGCGATCTATACGCCGATAAACTCTACACCGATCTGAAAGTACGTGAGTACATTGAGAAAGAATTGTCTCACGCTTCCGTGAGCCGTATTGAGATTGAGCGTCCAGCTAACACTGCTCGCGTCACTATCCATACAGCTCGTCCCGGTATCGTGATTGGCAAGAAAGGTGAAGATGTTGAGAAGTTGCGTGCTGCTATCAGCAAGCAAATGGGCGTGCCTGTTCATATCAACATTGAAGAAATTCGCAAGCCTGATCTGGATGCATCTCTGGTAGCTCAGAGCGTTGCACAGCAGCTGGAACGTCGTGTGATGTTTCGTCGCGCTATGAAGCGTGCTGTTCAAAACGCTATGCGTCAGGGTGCTGAAGGTATCAAAATTCAGGTGAGTGGACGTTTGGGTGGTGCAGAGATTGCCCGCACCGAGTGGTATCGTGAAGGCCGTGTGCCATTGCATACTCTGCGTGCAGACATCGATTACGCCACTGCTGAGGCATCAACTACCTACGGTATCATTGGTGTTAAAGTTTGGATTTTCAAAGGTGAAGTAATTGGCGGCGAAACTGCTGTTGAAGAAAAGCCCAAGAAAAAGAAAAGCGCGAAGTAAGGGGTAGTTAAGATGCTGCAACCGAAGCGTACAAAATTTCGCAAGCAACAAAAAGGTCGCAATCGCGGTCTGGCCCATCGTGGCTCCAAGGTTAGCTTTGGCGAATTTGGTTTGAAAGCAACTGGCCGTGGTCGTATCACAGCCCGTCAAATCGAGGCCGCACGTCGCGCCATGACTCGTCACGTTAAACGTGGCGGTAAGATCTGGATCCGTGTGTTCCCCGACAAGCCAATTACCAGCAAGCCTTTGGAAGTTCGTCAGGGTAAAGGTAAGGGTAATGTTGAATACTGGGTTGCCCAGATTCAGCCTGGCAAGGTTCTTTATGAAATGGAAGGTGTTTCTGAAGAGCTGGCCCGTGAGGCATTCTCACTGGCAGCTGCCAAATTACCTGTAAGTACAACTTTCGTGAAACGTTCGGTGATGTGATGAAAGCTCAAGAACTCCGCGAAAAATCTGTTGAAGAACTGAATGCAGAGTTGTTGTCTCAGCTGGAGAGCCAGTTCAAGCTGCGTATGCAAGCTTCTACTGGTCAGCTGAATCAGACGCATTTGCTGAAGCAGACTCGTCGCGATATTGCTCGTATTAAATCAGTGCTGAATGAAAAGGCAGGTAACTAACGATGGCACAGGAAAAATTGCGTCAGCTGACCGGTACTGTCGTTAGTGACAAGATGGATAAAACCATCACTGTCCTGATTGAGCGCCGTGTTAAGCACCCAATCTATGGGAAATACACTACTAAGTCTTCCAAGTTGAAAGCTCATGATGAAAATAATGAGTGTAAAGCTGGTGATGTTGTGACTATTCAAGAGTCGCGCCCTCTCTCCAAGCAAAAATCTTGGGCTTTGGTAAAAATTGAAGAGCGCGCTGCCGAGATTTAATTCTCGGGCGTACTAAGAGTTTCGGAGACGGACGATGATTCAAACGCAATCATACTTGGATGTGGCAGACAACAGTGGTGCCCGTCGCGTTATGTGCATCAAAGTGCTCGGTGGATCCCATCGTCGCTATGCAGGCGTGGGTGACATTATCAAGGTGACTGTTAAGGAAGCCATCCCCCGCGGTAAAGTTAAAAAAGGCCAAGTGATGAAGGCTGTTGTGGTACGCACCAAAAAAGGTGTGCGTCGCCAGGACGGTTCCTTGATCAAGTTCGATGACAATGCGGCAGTATTGTTGAACCAACAGGATGCTCCTGTAGGTACTCGTATTTTTGGCCCTGTAACTCGTGAGCTGCGTGGCGAAAAGTTTATGAAGATTATCTCTCTGGCACCTGAAGTACTGTAAGTCAGGCATTTCAAGAGTTAGAAGAGGTTAGAGGACAGGGTTATGCGTAAGATCAAACGTAATGACGAAGTGGTTGTGATCGCGGGTCGCGATAAAGGTAAGCGTGGTAAGGTTGTTTCCGTGCTGGCTGACGATCGCTTGATTGTGTCCGGTGTTCACATGGTCAAGAAACACCAAAAACCAAACCCGCAACTGGGTGTGGCTGGCGGAATCGTAGAGAAAGAAGCGCCGATTCAGGTTTCCAATGTTGCTATTTTTAACAATGCAACTGGCAAAGCTGATCGAGTTGGCTTCAAGATTCTGGAAGACGGCACCAAGGTGCGTGTTTTTAAATCCAACGGCGAAGCCGTTGACGCGTAATCGACTGACTCAAAGTTGGTTAATTACGCAGTGTTAACGGTAGTAAGCAGACGGTAATTAAACATGGCTAAGTTTAAAGAACTTTACCAAAGCGAAATCGCAGGCAAGCTGAAAGAAGAGCTGGGCCTGGCGAACGTTATGGAAGTCCCACGTATCACCAAAATCACCATTAATATGGGTGTTGGTGAAGCACTGGGCGATAAAAAAGTTTTAGAGAATGCGGTAGCCGATCTGGAAAAGATCAGCGGCCAGAAGGTTGTAGTAACTAAGGCTCGTAAGTCTATCGCAGGCTTTAAAGTTCGCGAAGGTTGGCCCATTGGCTGTAAGGTAACTCTGCGCTCTGAGCGCATGTACGAGTTCCTGGAGCGTTTGGTGTCCATCGCGATTCCTCGTATCCGCGACTTCCGCGGTATCAGCCCTAAGCAGTTCGATGGGCGTGGTAACTTTTCTATGGGCGTAAATGAGCAAATCATTTTCCCTGAGATTGAGTACGATAAAATCGACAAGTTGCGTGGTCTGGATATTTGTATCACTACCACTGCTCGCAACGACGACGAAGGTCGTGCCTTGTTGAAAGCATTCAACTTTCCGTTCAAAGGCTAAGGGTAGGGATCATGGCTAAGAAATCTATGATTGCACGTGAAGCTAAGCGTGCTCGCACTGTTGCAAAGTTCGCTGAAAAGCGTGCTGCTCTGAAGGCAATTATCTCCAATCCTTCTTCTTCTGAGGAAGAAGTATGGGAAGCGCAGGTTAAATTGCAGCAACTGCCTCGTAACGCCAGTCCTGCTCGTCAGCAGCGTCGCTGTCGTATCACTGGTCGTCCACACGCTGTATATCGCAAGTTCGGCCTGTGCCGTAACAAGCTGCGTGAAGCGGCTATGCGTGGTGATGTACCTGGTCTGGTTAAAGCCAGCTGGTAATTGGCTGAATTTAGGAGCAAAACACTATGAGTATGCAAGATCCGTTGTCAGATATGCTGACTCGCATCCGTAACGCTCAGCAAGTAGGCAAAGCATCCGTGTCCATGCCTTCTTCCAAGCTGAAAGTTAACGTTGCACGTGTACTGCAAGAAGAAGGTTATGTTGCCGACTTTGCAGTAAGCGAAGATGCTCAGCCACAGCTGAACATTGAGTTGAAGTACTTTGAGGGCAAGCCCGTTATCGTTGAGCTTGACCGTGTAAGCCGTCCAGGCTTGCGTAGCTATGCTGGTAAGGCAGAACTGCCTACCGTACGTGGTGGCCTGGGTGTCGCTATCGTATCCACCAGTAAAGGTGTTATGACTGACCGTGCCGCACGCGCTCAAGGCGTTGGTGGTGAGGTTCTGTGCACCGTTTTCTAATCACTGTTGTAGCTAATAAGTAACACAGTATTAAGTAGTTTAAACAGGAATTCGTTATGTCACGAGTTGCAAATAGTCCGGTTGAAGTACCTGCTGGTGTAACTGTAACCCTGAATGGTCAGGAGATTGCAGTTAAAGGCGGCAACGGTACATTGGCTCACACTATTCACGAAAGCGTTGAAGTTACCCAGGAAGAAAATCTCCTGAAATTCGCTGCACGTGATGGGGCCAAGCAGTCTCGCGCGTTGTCAGGCACTACCCGTGCTCTGGTCAACAACATGGTTACTGGCGTTTCAAAAGGCTTTGAGAAAAAGCTGCAGTTGAACGGCGTTGGTTATCGTGCAAAAGCCGCGGGCAAATCTGTAGACCTGACTCTGGGTTTCTCCCATCCTGTCGTTTATGACCTTCCAGAAGGCGTAACCGCAGAAAGCCCAAGTCAGACCGATATCGTACTGAAGAGCGCAGATAAGCAGCTCTTGGGTCAGGTAGCCGCGGAGATCCGCGCATTCCGTCCACCAGAGCCTTATAAAGGTAAAGGTGTACGCTACGCTGACGAATATGTACGTCGTAAAGAAGCTAAGAAGAAGTAGGGCCTAGGTCATGAGCGATAAAAAACAATCTCGTTTGCGCCGTGCTCGCCG
>JALUYN010000585.1 GCA_027012915.1 Cellvibrionaceae bacterium | reverse complement strand
ATGGTCAACATATCGATATCGTGCTCGCGCATATCCTTGAGCACATCAAAAATCTCTTCTTTCTTCTCACCCAGGCCAACCATCAGGCCTGACTTGGTCAGCACGTCTGGCCGGCGCTTCTTGTATTCCTGCAACAGCTTCAAAGACCACTTGTAGTTGGCCCCCGGGCGAGACTGGCGGTACAAACGCGGCACGGTTTCCAAATTGTGATTGAATACGTCCGGGGCTTCCTGCTCCAGAATATCCAGCGCTACATCCATACGACCGCGAAAATCCGGTGTAAGGATCTCCACTTCCAGGTTGGGAGACAAGGCTCGCGACTCGCGAATACAGTCGGCAAAGTGCTGGGCACCGCCGTCGCGCAGGTCATCGCGGTCTACGGAGGTAATCACGACATAGCGCAGGCGCATTTCAGCAATGGCTTGAGCCAACTGTCGGGGCTCCTTCGGATCCAGCGGCAGCGGCTTGCCGTGGCCAACATCGCAGAACGGGCAGCGTCGGGTACAAATCTCGCCCATGATCATGAAGGTCGCTGTGCCGCCACTGAAGCACTCCCCCAGGTTGGGGCACGAGGCCTCTTCACATACGGTTGCCAGACTGTTCTTACGCAAGATTTTCTTGATGCGATCTACCTCGGGCGAGGCAGGCATGCGCACTCTAATCCAGTCGGGTTTGCGCTGGATCTCCTGAGTGGGGATGACCTTGACCGGAATCCGTTCCACCTTATCGCTGTCACGCAACTTCTCGCCCGCCTTAATGCGGCGAGTGCGTTTGACGGGGTCGTTTCCGGTGATATTAGTCATAGCTACATCTCATTGTTCATCGGCGTATTCAGACAGTATTTGCGTGGGCTCCGGCAGATAATTGACTCCAGAGAATCCCAACTCATTCGCTAATTTGGGCACCAGCAGGTCCGCCATGGCCAGCACATCGGACGCCCTTGGGTCTTCACTGACGTCCGACGTCTGAATCATCTTCAAATTGTTATAGCCGCAGGGATTTATGCGCAAAAACGGCTCCAGGTCCATCGCCACATTAAGGCTCAGGCCATGAAAGCTCTTGCCCTTGCGAATCCTGAAACCCAAAGAGGCTATTTTATCATCATTAATGTACACACCCGGAGCATCCGGCTTCGGATAGGCGTCTAATGCCAAATCTTTCAACGTATCAACGATGGCATTTTCGGTATGTGTAACGAGTTCCCGAACCCCCATGCCCAGTCGACGCAGATCAATCAACGGGTATATCACCAATTGGCCAGGCCCGTGATAGGTAACTTGTCCGCCGCGATCCACTTGGACCACGGGAATATCACCTGGCATCAAGACATGCTCTGCTTTGCCCGCCTGCCCCTGGGTAAACACTTTGGGGTGCTGAACCACCCACAATTGATCGGGACTGCCCTCACCACGCCGGTCAGTGTAATTGGCCATAGCCCGCCACACCGGTCTATAGGGTTGCAAACCTAAATCTCGAACAGCAACTTTTCCGCTATCTGGCATTAACTAGAGCACCATTTTTGTCATATCGCTGGTCTGCAGTTCATTATGCAAGGCCTCCAGCTGATCGACCCCGGTAGCCGTAATAAATACTGTAATGGATTGAAATCGCCCATTGCGGCTGTTTTTGATGGTAATGCGACTCTGATCGAAGCCCGGCGCATGGCGTTGCATCACCTCCAGGGCAAAACTGTGGAACTGATCTCCGGCATCCCCCATGATCTTTACGGGGTAATTCTCACAGGGAAATTCAATTTTTGGCGGTTCCTGCTGCCCGCTAGTGTTCGACATAACTGCCACCTGGATAACGCTTGCTGAATAGAATGATTATAGCTCAGCCCAAAGCAGGGCCAGAACGAGGGGCTGCAAGAGCCCCAACTTGACAAAACTGGACTCAGTAACCGATCAGGCACTGAATAGCTGACTGAAGAACAGCTTGATGGCGTCCCAAATTCTGGCGAAGAAGCCCGCCTGCTCCACACCATTCAGGGCCACCAGAGGTTGTTGCACCAGTAGCTCATCGTTCAAGCGCACTTCCAGAGAGCCCAATTCCTGTCCCACTGACAGAGGCGCTTTGATGACTTCATCGATCAACATGGACGCTTTCAGCTGTTTCTCAGCTCCGCGGGGGATAGTCAGCAGAATATCCTGCTGAATGCCGATATCGACACTGTCGACCTTACCGGCCCAAACTCTGGAATCAGCCAACTTTTCTCCGCTACCGTATAGCTTGTGAGTCTGGAAGAAACGGAAACCGTAAGTCAGCAGCTTCTGGGATTCAGCCGCTCGAGCCGCCTCGGAGCGAGTCCCCATCACCACGGCAATCAGACGCATGCCGTTTTTCTTGGCGGAGGACACCAGACAGAAACCCGCTTCATCAGTATGGCCTGTCTTGATGCCGTCGACACTCTTATCGCGGAACAACAACTTGTTGCGGTTGGGCTGATTGATGCCGTTGTACTTAAAGTACTTCTCCGAATAGAGCTTATAGTGATCTGGATAATCGTTTATCAGCGCGCGGGCCAGCAGGGACAAGTCGCGCGCGGTAGTAACGTGACCTTCCGCAGGCCAACCCGTGGCATTGTGGTATTGGGTTTGATTCATGCCCAGTAGCGCCGCCTGCTGATTCATTACATCCACAAAGGCATCTTCACTACCGGCAACATGTTCTGCAAGGGCGACACTGGCATCGTTACCCGATTGAATAATCACTCCGCGCAGCAGGTCTTTAACGCTGACCCGGGTGCCCTCTCGAATAAACATCTTCGAGCCACCCATGCGCCAAGCCTTGACGCTGACATCGACCAGCTCGTCTTCCTGAAGGTTTCCTCGGGCAATTTCCGACGACACGATGTAGCTGGTCATCATTTTGGTCAGGCTCGCCGGCGGCAACTGCTGGTCGGCATTGTTTTCAACCAGAACTTCTCCTGTACTGGCATCCAACAGCAAATACGCACTGGAGGCCAACTGCGGGGGTGCCGGAATAATAACTTGTGACGCCTGTGCTACGGCGGAACAGGCAATCAATAGTAGTGCGCACAGCGCACGAGTAACTTGAGCTGGATTTTTAGGCATCAACATCACACTTGAAAATCATCGGAATTCGGGAAAGGTGGCAAGTGTACCAGTCCTGAAGGCACGGCACACTCACTCGTAGACCACATGAGGCTCGGGAAGTTTGTTTTCCGCCAATAATTGTCGCAACTGCATCAACACTTGGTTATCAGCGATCGGTCCAAGTCTAACCCGATACAAACTGTCAACGGCATTTTCAACGATTTTAACTGGCACTTGGGTCAGCCGGACAATACGGTTTTGTACCGATTCTGCACCACTTAAACTGGAAAAAGCTCCCGCCTGAAGGAAAGTATTTATCGGTAGCTTGTAGGCTTTTTCTTCTGAATCTGTCGCTGATGATGTTGTCGGCTTGTCCGGACTTGAAGAACTCGCGGCCACACTCGACTGCTGCAGTTGATCACCCGGCCCTACCGTCTCCACTCTCACCCTGGCCGTCCCCAGCTCGGCAAAGCCCAGTTTTGAGGCAGCCGCGTAACTCAGATCAATAATTCGATCACCGTGAAATGGGCCGCGATCATTGACCCTGACCACCACTTGACGACCGTTAGCGAGATTCGTGACACGCACGTAAGAGGGAATGGGCAGCGTTTTGTGGGCCGCCGTCATACCGTACATATCGTAGACTTCACCATTGGAGGTGTTACGCCCATGGAACTTATTACCGTACCAGGAAGCACCACCCACCTGATCGTAGCCCTGAGACGAAGGCAGAATATAATAGGTCTTGCCAAATTGCCTGTAGGGACTCTTGTTACCCGCCTTGGTTCGAACTTCAGCTCTCGGCACAGCATCGGGCACGTGCGACATATCAATGGGGCGAGAAGGGCCACTGTCTTTGATCTCACCGCCTCCTCCGATACAGCCCGCCAACAGCAGAGCCGAGAACAACGGCGCCACCCTCAATACTGTGCTTGAACCCTTCATGCTAGATCGCCCCTTCTATGGCGTTAGTTACAGCGTTTTGGAGTAGCGCTGCTCAATCTCCTGACTCAATTGATACACTGCCAGCGCGTACTTGATACTGGTGTTATAGCGCGTAATGACATAGAAGTTATTCAATCCCATCCAGAACTCTGCTCCCTTGGCACCTTGCAACTTCATTACCCCGGCGTGCTGCGTATCCTCTGCCTCAGCCACAGGAGTGAAGCCCTTAGCTTTCAAATCAGCTACCGTCAATGCCGAGGCCTTGCGCTTAGACCGCGACAGATTTAACACAGAGTCGTCGTAACCTTTGGCCACATGCGCACGTGTCACGACCGGTTCACCGGCTCGCCAGCCGTGTTCGACAAAATAGTTGGCCACACTGCCGATGGCGTCGCGGCGATTTTCCCAAATGTCTTTAAAGCCATCACCATCAAAGTCAGTAGCATAACGGCGATAGCTGGAGGGCATAAACTGACCATACCCCATAGCACCCGCGTAGGAGCCTTTCAGGGATAGAGGATCGCGCTGCTGCTCACGAGCCAGCAACAGGAAGTGCTCCAGCTCCTTGGTGAAGAACTTCTGCCGACGCTCCTGATAACTCAAATTCTTTTGCGGGGGGTAATCGAACGCCAGCGTTGCCAGCGCATCCATCACTCGCCAGCTACCTTTATTGGCCCCGTAATTGGTTTCAACGCCGATAATGGCCACGATCACCTCTGCGGGAACGCCGTAAGTTTTTTCCGCTGCGGCCAGCGCATCGCGATTTTCCTGCCAGAAGGTCACGCCTTTCTTGATTCGTAAAGGCTGTACAAAGATGTCGCGATACTGACCCCAGGTCTTGGTCTTTTCTGCGGGACGCGCCATGGCGTCGATGATTTTTTGTTTCTTCTCGATGATTTGAAACTGCTGCTGCAGCGCATCTTCCTGAAACTGGTGGCGCTCGACCATATCATCGATAAACCGCTGCGCCTCTGGCCTGTCTGCATAGTTTTGTGCAGCCGACGCGCCAGAGGCAAACAAAACCCCTACGGCAATCCATGTTTTCAATCCGCCCCATACTGTTCGTTTCATACATCCCCCAATAATCAGCACGCAACTGCGCGTGCATCACTATATATTCACCCGACGTCGCTCGGTACTCACCGCCATCAAAATGCCAAAACCCATCATCAATGTGACAATGGATGTTCCCCCATGGCTCACCAGCGGCAGCGGAACACCGACTACAGGTAATAGCCCGGTCACCATGCCAATGTTGACAAAAATATAAATGAAAAACGTGAAAGTAATACTGCCGGCCAATAATCGCGCGAACGTCGATTGCGCCTGAGCCGCGATCCACAAACCGCGCCCGAGAATCAGCACATACAACAGCATCAGCAGCAGCACGCCCTGCAGGCCAAACTCCTCAGCCAACACTGCAATGATAAAATCCGTATGGCTTTCGGGAAGAAAATCCAACTGCGACTGGGTGCCGTTCATCCAGCCTTTGCCCTCTATGCCACCGGAACCGATGGCGGTTTTCGATTGAATAATGTTCCAACCCGCACCCAACTTGTCAGCCTCTGGGTTCAATAAGGTGAGAATTCGCTGTTTTTGGTAATCCCTGAGCACGAAGGTCCATATGGGCCAGGCGTTGGCGAGAACCAAAGCGATCGCCGAAAAGATGTACTTCCAGCGCAGCCCAGCAAAAAACAAGACCAACAGCCCGGAGGAGGCAATCAAGAGCGACGTCCCCAGATCCGGCTGTTTCATAATCAACAAAGTTGGCGTCCCTATTAGCGCCAAAGTCCAGAACACATGCTTGAAGCGCGGCGGCAAAATGCGCTGGGACAGGTACGTGGCCACCATGATGGGCACCGCCAGCTTCAGAATTTCTGAAGGCTGAAAGCGAAACCCGCCAATACTGAGCCAACGCTGCGCCCCCTTGGCACCCACGCCAAACAACAGCACCATCACCAGCAGCACAACACCTGCGGAGTAAAACCAAACGGACCAGGACTCAATAGTCTTTAGACGCACCTGAGCCACGGTAAACATAACGGCGTAAGCGAGACCGAAAAAAATCATCTGCCGCTTCATATAGTAGATATTCTGGCCACTGGCACTGTAGAGCACGGAAAGTCCGTAAACACTTAAAGCCAGCAATAGAATCAATAAAGGCACATCGATATGCCAGCGCTGCGCCAAACTGATAGGTTGGCGTAAATCGCGGCTGGCCTCGGGCATCTGTCGACGAAAATCAGCGGTACTGCTCATGGATTTCCACTCATTTCCTCGAAACACTGGCAAGTTCAATAGGTCGGGTCGATGCCATGTACGCATCGATCACCTGACGTGCAATTGGCGCAGCAGTGGAGGAGCCATGCTCACCGTTTTCAACGATTACCGCCACCGCTATCTTTGGCTCCTTCACCGGCGCAAACGCCACAAACAATGCATGGTCCCGCTGACGCTCCAACAATTTCTCTGAGTCGTATTCTTCATCCTGAGCAATCCCCACCACCTGAGCCGTACCGGTTTTGCCCGCCATGCGGTATTTCATACCTCGACGAATACCCTGCGCGGTACCGCGCAGCCCATGAATAACCTCTTCCATGGATTCATGAATATGCTGCCAATGCACATCATCCACATTGTCTGCATGGTCGCGTCTGACCGCCAGCTGTTCAACGTCGCCGACTCTGTAGACCATCTTTGGTTCGATAAATTCACCCTTGCGCGCCATCGCCGCGGTCATTACCGCCAACTGCAGCGGCGTTGACAATACATCGCCCTGCCCCAAAACCGCATTCAAACTGTCCCCCGGAAACCAGGGCAGGCCTCGCACACGCTTTTTCCACTCCCGCGATGGCCACAGCCCCTTGCGCTCACTGGGGATATCCAGACCGGTGCGCTGCCCCAAGCCAAAGTGCACACCAAAGCTGTGCATGCGATCAATCCCCATACGATACGCCATATCGTAGTAGTAGGTATCGCAAGACTGAGCAATGGCCATTTTCAGATTGACCCGATGGCCATGTCCGCCTTTTTTCCAATCACGATAAAGGCGTTCCTCGCCTTCCAGCTGATAATAACCGGGATCGCTGATGGCATAGGACGGATCAACCACCTTGTGGTGCAGAGCCCCAAGTCCCAGCAGAGGTTTGAGCGTGGAGCCGGGCGGATACTGCCCTTGAATGGAGCGATTAAACAGGGGCAAATCGCGGGACTGGTTTAACGCGTTATAATCCCTATAACTGATGCCCGTCACAAACAGATTTGGGTTGAAACTGGGAGTACTGGCAATGGCGAGAACGCCACCGGTTTCAACTTCAACAGCCACTACTGAGCCTCGGCGCTGCCCCAGGCTGTCATAGGCGACCTTCTGCACATCGGCATCAAGATAGAGCTGTAAGTTCTTACCAGGCACCGGGTCAATACGCTCCAACACCCTTAAGACTCGCCCTCGAGCATTGGTTTCCACATATTGATAACCCACCTCACCGAGCAACTCCTGCTCG